>NZ_JBANBA010000037.1:0-73230 GCF_059803475.1 Bradyrhizobium sp. UFLA05-89
GATCACGGCGTTCGAGGGGTGTCCACACCCTCACCGCCGCTTACCCCAGTCGCCGCTTACCCCATAGCATCTGGATTAGGGCTGGCCCGCATGATCCGCGCCTGCCGGAATGACGATATTCGAGTTTTTTCAGTCCTTCGACAACGCTCGGCAATCTCGCCCGGTATTGTGCGCTTCAGTTACCGAAGCGTGATAATATCAAAATGCTTTTCTTTTAATTGAGGAAAATCATCAATACGGCGCGTGAGCTCACGCCAGCCAAAAACAGTTACGCGAAAAAGCCCTTCTGCGGCATGTCTCTCGGAAATCGCATTGACGTGGTCCGTGACAGCGACGTCGTTATCCGCGGTGGTCGCAATAATGTGGGTCTCGAGGCGGGGCGGAATTTCTTGGCTTCCTGATCTCGGCATTAAGTTCCGCAATCGTCAGCTTGGTCGGCGGCCAAATGCGTTTTCCTTTGCATTGAACGCCGGAGTCGGCGCCATTTTGCTTTCCGTATATGTCGAAGCCCTTTTGCCTCTGGCCGCTTCGCCCCGTAACGGACGAGTTCTGGGTCGTTCCAAACGCGCGAAAAGAGATCGGCGCAGATCTCTTCGAATTTATCCCAGCTTGCCCGGCGGACGAAGTTGTTCGTCAGACATGGACCGATTGTTTCGACTCACTATTTGGGTTCGAGGATGGACCCAAAGAACATTTTGAGAACAATTTCAATGTATTGGCGAAGATCGAAAAAACTCAACCATCGAGAGTCCGGTCATTCTTGAGGACTTAAGTCGACTCAATTCCGTAGATGAAATCTATTTATCTATATGATATAATTGCCTTTATGACAAAAGCTTCAGAGGACAAAAAAGAGGACATTCCTGCGGCTACTGATCGCGGCGACGCGGTTTTCTCAATGGAACCGCTTCTCATCAGAGAGGACTCCCGCCATCGGAGCCAGCTGACCGATTTGGCGGTTGAGTTAGTCGGCAAGTCGGCCGGTTTCAAGAGGAGCTTACCGCAAAGCCTCCTGGGGTCCTTGGCCGATCTCGTCCGAGCTATGAACTGCTATTACAGCAACCTCATCGAGGGGCACGACACACACCCGGTCGACATCGAACGGGCCTTGAAAAACGACTATAGCGCCGATCCCAAAAAGCGCGATCTTCAGCTTGAGGCCACGGCGCACATCGCGGTGCAACGATGGATAGACGAAGGTCACCTCCGCGGTCGCGTTGTAACCATAGACGGTATCCGGGATATCCACCGTCGCTTCTGCGAGCACCTTCCCGACGCGATGTTATGGATCGAGGAGCCCGACACAAAAGAACGAATTCGTGTTGTGCCCGGCGAACTACGGCTTCGCGACGTCAAAGTGGGACGTCATATCGCTGTCAGCCCCGGCGCCGTTCCACGCTTTCTTGCTTATTTCGAGAAAGCTTACAGCCGTGTTGGAAAGGCCGACGCCATTTTAGCTGCCGCAGCCGCGCATCATCGTCTTTTGTGGATTCACCCCTTTCTCGATGGCAATGGCCGAGTGACGCGGCTGATGTCGCACGCAATGCTGTTGGAAGCGCTCGATACCGGGGCTGCTTGGTCAGTGGCTCGCGGGCTTGCTCGAAGCGACGGCGCGTATCGGCAGCATCTTACTCAATGCGACCTTCCGCGGCGGAATGACCTGGACGGCCGTGGCAACCTCAGTGAGGAAGCGCTTGCGTCGTTCACGCGTTTCTTTCTTGAGACTTGCATTGACCAAGTCAACTTCATGGAATCGCTGATGCAGCCAGATCGGCTGCGCACACGCATATTGCTATGGGCGGAGGAGGAAACGCGCCTCAGCAAACTCCCCCCCAAAGCGAGCGCGGTGGTTGAAGCACTTCTCTATCGAGGCGAGCTTCCGCGCGGCGACGTTGCTAGTCTTCTCGATCTCACACCGCGTCACGCTCGGCGCATCGTATCGGAACTCCTCAGCCGAGGCGTCCTTACCTCAAGGGGCCTGCGCGATCCATTGCTGCTGGCTTTCCCTGCCACCCTCGCCTCGCGATGGATGCCTGGACTATTTCCGGAGCACACGACTAATGACTGAAAACGGCTTGAGCTCGTCTACGGACACAGAGGCGCAAAGCGGCTCTGGAGAGCGTTGCTACGCTCGCTTACGTCAAGAGGATCGCCGCAGATCGCCTACTAAGACCCGCGAGAATCCTCGACAATCTCATCAAGCGTTTTCTGAAAGGCAAAGATGCGACAACGGGCGGAGCGCTCTCAAAGCGCCAAGCGGCGTCGCTGATCTTGGACGAACTTGCGCAGACCGGCCAAGATGGTGCCGTCATTCGCTGTCTGTTGAAGATCGCGGCTGATTGGACGGCGCGATCGGATTCAGATGAATCAATGCCAAGATCAGGAAGATCTAGGACAGCCGATGCAGTCCGGCTCTGCCGCCTTGACCGACAAGTTTTTGAGCGCGCACCGCAGGATTCGTTTTAATTCTCTAGCCTTGCGAATCCATCAGCGTGATTGTGATCTGTGCCGCTCGAAAGCATAGACCGGATTAATTCCGCAATAAGCGTCTGTACCGGACGCGCTGGCCATGCATTGGCCATAGCTCGAGAACTGGCAGTTGCCCGGATATCCCCAGATGCGCCCTTGCAGGCAATAAACGTCTTGTCGAGCGGCGGGCATGTATCCCGAACGATCACGCGGAGCGGCGATCGAACGCGACCCAGAGCCAACGAGCATGGGGACTGTGAGGATAACAACTAACAAGAGAAAGTAGCGCATGGGACTCTCCTGTCTAACTTAACTTTGGCGAAGCTAACGGATCCGACTTGAGTTTTCTTGATCTCAGTCAATCCTTAGCCACCCTTTGCCGGCCCCAACCTGAAGCCGCATGGCGCAAACGCTACTGTGACTTCAAATGAAGACAAAGGCGAGCAGGCTCGAGCAGAGCAACGCAAGGCCCGTCGCGGTCAGCGCCAGCAGGCTACCGGAAATAAGGTCGTGATTGTTCATTTATTAGCCCTCAATTGCACAGCAAGAGGGAAGGCGGTGCCGTGGTTTGCCCGGTCGACCGCGTGATAATCAATGATTATATTCGAATCCGGCGCAATAATCCTGCTGTTGCCGGCAGGAGGTGCAGTTTTTCTGCGCGATCTGCGGACGGTTTGCCGTCTTACGACGAGACCGACGAGAATCGAGTTTGAGAACTTTGCAGGAGCTGGCCAATCAAACACCTGGCCTTTCCGTGCTAATATTGTTCAGGCCTCTATTCAACGCAGGATGCTATAAGTATCCCAATTTCGATACAGCTTCCGGAATGACTTCTTCGAATGCGCAGGCTCCTACTTTTCATTATGGCATTTGCAATCATGGTGGCGGCACGGGGCCGCCACCAAGATCCTTTCGTGCCCCGCGCGACCGAATCCATGCCACCGGTCAACGTGCCCTAGCCGGATCTGTGCGACCGCAGCGTTCCGAACTTGCATGCCTGAGCCTCAGCAGATGCGCGGCAGTTGCTCGCCCGATAGCCAGTCGACGATGCAGCCGCCGCCAAAGCTGGTCGCCATCTGTACGAAACGGTGGTTATCGGCAATTGCCTCGCCGATGTCGGCGGCATCGGAGCCGAGGGGATGCGCCCGCATGGCAGCGAGCACGGCATTGGCGACCTCGGGTGACACGATCGCAACCAGCTTGCCTTCATTGGCGACATGGAGCGGATCGAGCCCCAAAAGCTCACAAGCAGCGGTCACGCCGGGCTTCACCGGAATTGCCTCTTCCTGCAAGCGAAATCCGAGGTCGGATTGCTGGGCGATCTCGTTCAGGCTGGCGGCAAGCCCGCCGCGCGTGGGGTCGCGCATCAGACGGATGCCGTGACCTCCGACCTCAACCATCTTCACGACGAGGTCGGCCAACGCCGCTGAATCCGATACGATCTCGGTGTCAAAAGCGAGGTTCCGCCGCTTGGACATGATGGCAACGCCATGATCGCCGAGCGTACCCGAGATCAGCACGCGGTCTCCGACGCGCGCGTTCTGCGCGGAGAGATCGAGCCCGTCAGGCACCACACCGACGCCAGCTGTCGAGATGAACAGGCCGTCGGCCTTGCCGCGCTCGACTACCTTGGTGTCGCCAGTGATGATGTGGACGCCGGCCGATCGCGCTGCTTTTCCCATGGACTCGGCGATCATCTTGAGGTCGGAGAAACAAAACCCCTCCTCGATGATGAAGCTCGCGGCCAGGTAAAGCGGCCGCGCCCCGGCCATTGCGATGTCGTTGACCGTGCCGTGCACGGCCAGCGAACCGATATTTCCGCCCGGAAAGAACAGTGGCGAAACGACGTAGCCATCGGTCGTCATCACCATACGCCCGGCCCTGACGTCGAAGGCCGACTGATCATTGCCGCGTGCCAGCCATTCATTGCCGAAGGCCTCGTGGAACAGCCCCGAAATCAGCTGTGCCATCGCACGGCCGCCGCCGCCGTGAGATAGGTCGATGCAGCCGTTCCTGATATCGAGCTTGCGCTGATGTTCTCTCATGACGCTCGTCTCTGCCGATGATCGCGGAAGCGACCGTAGGTCCAATGCGCAGAGCAGGTGCCTTCGGAGGAGACCATGCAGGATCCCATCGGCGTGTCCGGCGTGCAGACCGTCCCGAACAGCTTGCAATCCATCGGCTTCTTTACCCCGCGCAAAATGGCGCCGCATTCACAGGCCGGATTGTCGGCAACGCACAGCTCGCGCATGTCGAAGCGTACCTCCGCATCGTATACGGCGTACGCGCGGTTCAGCTTCAGCCCGCTGTAGGGAACTTGACCGAGCCCGCGCCATTCGAACCGGTCTCGCAGCTCGAAAATGTTGGAGATCTCCTCTTTGGCGCGCAGATTGCCGTCGCGGGTCACCGCGCGGCGATACTGGTTTTCCACTTCGTGGCGATGATCGTTGACTTGCCGGACCAGCATCAGGATGGCCTGCATCATGTCGAGCGGCTCGAAACCGGCGATCACGATCGGCTTGCCGAACTCCTTCGCGAAAAACTCGTAAGGCGCCGTACCGATGATGGTCGAGACGTGGGCCGGCCCGAGGAAACCGTCGATATTGACGCGGCCGATATTGCGGATGTCGGGGCTCTCCAGAATGTTCTGCATCGCCGGCGGCGTCAGCACGTGGTTGCAGAACACGCTGAAGTTCGAAAGCTGCTTTTTTTTGGCCAGACGTATCATGACGGCCGTCGGTGGCGTCGTGGTCTCAAAGCCGATGGCGAAGAACACGAGCTCGCGGGTCGGGTTCTCCTCTGTGATCCGGATCGCATCGATGGTGGAATAGACCACGCGGATATCAGCGCCGCGGGCCTTTGCCTTTAGCAGTGAAGTACCTTGCGAGCCCGGCACACGCATCAGGTCGCCATAAACGCACAGGATGACCTCGGGCCGCTCGGCGAGCCGGATCGCCATGTCGATCCGTCCTGCCGGCAGCACGCAGACCGGGCAGCCGGGGCCGTGGATCATCCGCACATTGCTCGGCAGCATGTCCTCGAGGCCATAGCGCGAGATCGCATGCGTATGGCCGCCGCAAAATTCCATGAAACGATAGGCTCTTTCCGGAACGGCCTCGGCGCAGATGGCCTTCGCCAGGCCAAGCGCGATCGCCTTGTCGCGAAACTCGTCGACATACTTCATTGCGCGGCCCCCTGCACATCGATGCTGAACTCGCGCAGAAGGTCGAGCGTGCGTCTCGCTTCTTCCGGATCGATCTTGGTCAGAGCGTAGCCGACGTGGATGATCACGTATTCGCCAATGGCGATATCCTCGATCAGCGCTACGGATATCGCCTTGCTAACGCCGTCGATGGAGACCACGGCCATGTCGTCAGCAAGAAGCTTCGTGATCTCAGCGGGTATGGCGAGACACATCAGACGCTTCCTTCCAGGCCTTGGTGTTCGAGCAGCGACAGGGCCGCGATCCAAGCCTGCCCGAGGCTCAGGCCGCCATCATTGGGTGGCACCTGGCGTGGAAGCAATGGCTTGAGACCGGCGGCAAGACAGCCGCGCTCGATCTGCTGGGCCAGGATGGCATTAAGGAAGCAGCCGCCGCTCAGAGTGATGGTCGTGAGGCCGGTCTGCTGCACCGCACGCGCGATCCAGTCAACACAAGCGACGGCAAACGTGCCGTGGAAGAGCTCGGCTCCTTCCGTCGGATCGAGCGTATTGGCGCTGAGGTAATCAAGCAGCGGATGCATTGACAGCACGCCATCCTTGATCCCCCAGCCACCGTCCGCAACGCGGGAGCTGCGCACGGGGGCCTCCAGCTTCAATGCCGCCTCGCCCTCATAGCTCTGAACGGAGGAGAGACCGAGCAGTCCTGCCGCAGCGTCGAATAGCCGGCCGGCGCTGGTCGTCACGGGCACGTCGGATTGGTTGAGCAACGCGGAGAGGCTCTCGGCCTGCGGTCGGCTAGCGAACCGGCGCGGAATCACCTCGCCGCGCCCCAGGGAATGCAGCACGCTCGCCGCCATTCGCCACGGCTCACGGGCAGCGCGGTCGCCACCAGGCATCTTCAGCGGCGCCAGATGTCCGATCCGCTGGAAGCGCGCTCCTTCGCAGAGCAGGAGCTCCCCGCCCCAATTGCCACCATCGCTTCCATAACCGAAGCCGTCGAGCACAAGCGCGAGCGCCGATCCCTCGATACCGTGCTCCGCCATCACCGAGGCAGCATGGGCATGATGATGCTGGACCGCAATCAGCCGCTGCCCGCTCGCTTGGGCAAAGCGGGTCGATGCCATATTGGGATGCTGGTCATGTGCGATAACCACGGGCTCGACGCCCAGTGTCGAGGTCAGGTGCCGCACCGTTTCCTCAAAGAAGCGGATCCCTTGCCGGGTGTCGAGATCGCCGATGTGCTGGGAGACGAATGCCTCATCGCCGCGCGTGACCGCAACGGTCGACTTCAAAGCGCCGCCGACGGCGAGCACGGGCGGCACTGACCGCGCAAGCCGGACCGGTTCGGGAACATACCCTCGAGCCCGGCGGACGAACTGCGTCCGTCCTGCCGCAACCGACGCAACGGAATCGTCTACGCGGGTTACGATGTCGCGATCATGGGTGACGATGAGATCCGCAATGGCAACAAGGCGCTGTTCTGCCTCCCGGTTGTCGATCAAAAGCGGCTCGCCACCAGGATTGGCGCTGGTCGTCACCATGACCCAGCTTCCGTCTTTGCGCAGATACCTCGAATTCAGCGCATGGAACACCAGATGTTGCAGCGGCGCGACCGGCAGCATGACGCCGATTCGCGATAGCTCCGGCGCGATAGCACGTGCAAGCCGAAGGCGTGACGTCATCAGCACGATCGGCCGCGGCGTAGATTCCAGCAGGGCAAGCTCAGCCTTATTGGCTTCGGCGATCTCCGAGACCGCATCCACGAAGCCGACCATGACGGCAAAAGGCTTCTGGTCCCGCTGCTTCCGCCGCCGCAGGCACTGCACGACGTCATCGTCGCGGGCGTCGCAGACGAGCTGATAGCCGCCGAGCCCCTTGATCGCGACGATCTTGCCCGCGGCGACCGCGGCTGCGACCTCCTCCACGCCATGGCTGAGCCTCGGACCGCATTGCGGGCAGGCGATCGCCGCGGCATGGAATCGCCGGCTCGTGGGATCGGCATAGTCGCTTGCGCAGGCCGCGCACATGGCGAAATGCTTCATCGTCGTGGTCGAGCGATCATAGGGTAGCCGCTCGGAGATGGTGTAGCGCGGCCCGCAATGAGTGCAATTGATGAAGGGATAAAGGTGGAAGCGGCTGCTGGGATCGAACAGCTCGCTCAGGCACTGCGGACAGGTCGCGGCGTCCGCGACCATCCGCGTCGACACCTTGCCCTGCTCGCTGGCACGGATGCTGAATTCGTCGCTCAAGACAGCACCGATGCTCTGGACGGAAATCTCATCGATCCGCGCGAGCGGCGGCTTTTCCGCCGGCAGCGCGGCGACGAAATCAGACACGCGCTCGCCCTCGACCTCGATCACCACGCCGTGTGGATCGTTAGCGACGAAGCCGCCGAGGTGATAGCGTGCGGCGAGGCCGTAGACATATGGACGAAAGCCGACGCCCTGCACGGCGCCGCGCACATGCAGGCGCAGTCGCTGTCCGCTCTGAGCCGTGGCCTCACCGTGCACGATCATCCCGCAGTGGCCAAATCGACCGGCGTCATCTTCGCCGCTTGCTTGCAGATCCAGGCATAGAATGCCGCGAACCCTTCACCGGTGCGCGCCGACACCGTCAGCACCTCGAGCCTGGGATTAACCCGCAGCGCGTATTCGATGGTCCTGGCGAGATCAAAATCGAGCACGGGGGCAAGATCGATTTTGTTGATCAGCAACAGGCACGAGACAGCGAACATGTCCGGATATTTGAGCGGCTTGTCTTCACCCTCGGTGGTCGATAACACCACGATCTTGCAGGCTTCGCCAAGATCGAAGGCGGCAGGACAGACGAGGTTGCCGACATTCTCGATAAAAAGGATGCCGCCGTTGAGCCGAGCCAGCCGGTCATAGGCCTCGTTCACCATCGCAGCATCGAGATGGCAACCCTTGCCGGTGTTGACCTGGATAGCCTGTACGCCGGTTGCGCGGATCCGCTCGGCATCGTTCGATGTCTGCTGATCGCCCTCAATTACTCCGATCGGAAAGCTGTCTTTCAATTCACAGACAGCGCGAACCAGCAGCGAGGTCTTGCCGGCGCCCGGGCTCGAAACCAGGTTGAACGTGAGCACATTGTCGGCATGGAAGCGTGCACGGTTCTCGTTGGCAAGCCTTTGATTCTTGCTCAGGATATTGCGCTCGACCTGTATGATACGATCGCTGCTCATGCCGGGCGCCTTCTGGCCAACCGGATTTGTGCCGCGATCGGGCAGCCCGACGTGGCCATGCCCATGATCATTGGCCGCACCATGGTGATGATCGAAATCGTGGCCAGGTCCACAAAGTTGATGATGACCACGATCAGGATGGTGATGATGCGCATGCTCGACGACCGACTTTCCGTCACCGCAGCCGCAAACCGTACACATTAGTCGACCTCCAGTTCCTTGACGCGCATTTCTTCCCCCCCGGTTACCTGCAATTGATGGCTGCCGCAGGAAGGACACGGCTCATAGCGTTGCCTGATCTCGACGCTCGTCGAGCAAGCCATGCACCAGGCTATTCCGGGCATCTCGACGATCTCGAGCCTGGCTCCTCGCGCGATGGTCCGCGCGGCGGCGGCTTCGAAGGAGAACGTCATAGCCGTCGGCGCGACATGGCTGAGCGCTCCGATCTCGAGGCATACCACTTTCACCCGGGAGAACGGGCGCTTACGCGCCTCTTCCTCGACGATGCCGATGATGCCTTCGCACAGCGCCATTTCATGCATGGTCCACCTCGCGGAATTCGAGTTTGAAATCGACGCATGGATCGAACGAGCCGACGAGGGCGCGCACCGCGTCCTGTCCGTGCCGGCCGCCGGCCAGCAGCGAGCCTTGCAGACTCTGGACCAGCGGCCCGCGCGCATGGAAATTCCATTCAGTGGGGGCCAGGAATTCGAAACGGGCGATGCAATCCTCGTCATCGAGAACAATGGCGTGGTAAAGTCGGCCGCGAGCGCATTCGACAGCTGCCGCACCCCTGCCGTTGCCGAGGCGATAGCTCTCGATAACGCCGTTTTCCGGCACTTTCTCGCTGCCCTCAAGCCAAACGCAAAGTCGGACTATCTCAGAAATCCGCGCCTTCAGGCGCTCGGCGGGACCGGCGTCTCGCGGCAGACACGCCCCACGCATAACCCGGCGCGCCCAAACGCCGGTCTCCGGAATCCGGCCGTGAAGATCGGGAGCCTCGGAGAAGGTCGGGCTGTCCGCCAGCATCCGCATGACGACGTCAAGATCCTCGGCCGCCGACAGGAACGACGGCTTGATCATAGTAAGCGACAGCGAATTGCCTTTGAGGCTCGCAAGATGCATGGCCAGCGCGCTGCCGGTCGTCGGCGCCAGTTCCTCGCCCGTGATCCCCAATGTGTTGAGCCACGCTCTGATCTGCGACACGGCCTCGCCACGCGGTGGCTCCTCGTTGCCGCCGAGCGCGGTCGTCGCCAGCATCATGGCACGAACGACGGCGGCACTTCTGCTATCCAGCGCGAAGCGGCCGACGAAGAGGCCCCGCAACAGCTCAGTCAGGCGCTCGGCAACCACAACGGTGACACGGCGCCGGAGCGTCTCGGCAGACGGTCGTTCGCGATATGCGGCCTCGACCGCCGATAGGAATGCCACCTGATGGGCCGTCGCGCAGAGCGAGAACAGCCGCGGCAGCACGCCCGTCAGCGATGTGACCTGCTTTCCCGTAAACAGGCGCGCCAAAGGTGGCCGGCTGCGCGGCAGGATCGTGACGTCCGCGATGGTGCTGCCGGCGAGCCAGACGGTGATGTCGATCTCGTTGCTGAAGGCCAGGCTCATGCTTATGTGTGCCACTCCGTCAGAGCACCACGCAGGACGTTACGCCGATCGACGCGTTTGTTGCGAAGGCGCTGCGACGGACCGCCTCCTCGCCGTCGGGCCGCAGCATCGGCTCGGCCAGGGCGGCTTCCGCCGGTACCGACGCCACGTCGGTGACGGCGAACATCGGCGAGAGCAGCGAGCAGCTCGCGATCCGGTCGATGTCGGCGACCTCGCCGGAGGAGAATTCGATATTGCCGGCAGAAAAGCGGACACGCAGCGTCGAGCCGGCGACTTCCCGCGCAATTTCGCCCGCGGGAACCACGACAAGAGGGCACATGATGCCAAGGATCGTGCGGTTAACCAGGCGAAATCCGATCGGCGAAGCGCTAGGCGCGTCTGCCAACCGCTTACCCCGCGCCACCGCGTCGACTTCACTGGTGGCGGTTACTGCGTCAAACATCATGACTCGATCGCCCATGAGCTTGCATTTTTGGGGGCGTCACGATTGCGACAGTGCCAGTCCTCCGGCAACGCCGCGAAGGGCGTGCCGGGCGTTACCTGCACAAACTCGTTGCCGTGGGCGGGACCATAGACCGTCCAGCGGATGCCGCATTCCAGCCGCGTGCCGTCGGCAACTTCCTGGCGCACGGCAAGATTCTCGAACCCGTTCATTTGAAATAGGCCTCAATTATTTCCTCCAAGCGCGCGGCGGAATCCTGAAAATCCTCGTCGGCGGCAATCGTGACCACCGGCACGCTGCCCACCTCGAGCGTGTCGACGATGATCGCGTCCACGGCATTAAAGAACTGCACCGACCAGACATTGCGGATTCCGGTCGCAAGCACGCGACAGGTGCCGTAGCCGCGCGAGACGAGCTGGATCGGTCCGTTCTTGAGGGTCTCCTGGAGGAAGCTCATATCGAACGGGCTCATTGGCAGCAGCGTGAAATTGATGACTTGTGAGCGGATGCCGGGGCGCCAGGCCAGCGCGCGCTCGCGGATTTCGGCGAGCACCGGCAGCACGTTCATCGCCCCTTCCGGCGCGTGCCCGATCTCGAAATTCACAGCCGTCAGATCGATAGCCGTCCGTTTGACGATCTCGGGGATGGCGCCCACCTCGAGATATTCGGATGCCTCGTTCGTATCGAGCCGCACGCGCCAGATCCCGGCCAGCACCGATTCCTGGATTTGCGCCAGCGATCCGTCCGGCAGTGCGACGACGCCGGCCACCTCGCCTTCGCCGATCACATCGGCAATCAGCTTGCGTTCGAGATCGTTGAGATCGCCGAGTCGAAACAATCGTGTCGGCACATCGGTCTTTTGGCTGGCGATGGTGGCGGCGACCTTCGACAACAGCTCGACCGCGTTCGGGCAGCTCCTAGCCAGCTCCGCACTATCGAGTGACGCAAGCTTCGCCAAAGCGCCCACTGCGGTCAGGCGGCCGCCCGCCGCCTCGAGCCTCTCCTCGCCGTAGATCGGCCGCTTCGCATGGTCGAGTGCTGTATAGAAACCCACCTTCATACTTCGACACCCTGTAATCTAGGGTAGGGGACGACGGTTTCTACGGCTACGACGGTGCTCCTGCGCGGTCGGCTCACGGGCGCGGAGATGCGGTCGAAATAGATCGACCGATCCCGGATTTTTACGATCAGCCCAGGTATCTTCTTCCTGGCGAACAAAATCAGCATCAGATGAGCGCGTACGACAAAACGCTGAGCAAGCGCACTCGCGGCCTCTCGCGCGATCACCTCGCCACGCAGCGGCCCCTGAAACTCATTGCTCAACTCGGGCCGAACGACGGCAACGTCGGTCGCTTCCGCAAGGCTTGCGTGCTCCCTCGCTGACGACAAGTCAGATATTCTCCTATGCATACGACGCCGCGTTTTCAGATGAAGGGGCGCTTGTCATGGACGGTTGAGAGTCATTTTTCTGGAACGGAGACTTGTCTTCCAACTTCGCGACAGTCTCCATCAAGCCGGTGCTTGTCGTGAGGCTCGTCCTGGAATGCCGAAGATGGTCATTGGTCAGGTCGATCCGGAGATGCGCGGGCAGGATCGGCTCGCGGCCGACCAGGTCGGCGAAAAAGCTGTCGCAATTCTCACCATTGAGCGCTGCGTCGATGCCTTCAATCGCATCGGCAATCAGCCTCGCCTCTTCATCCTCCAGAAGCCGAATTGCAGTATCGAGACAGACCAGCACCTTGGCATGGGTCGGCGGATTGGAGAGCAAGAGCACCGAGACACGCCGCCGTACGCCGCGAAACTCGCAAAGCGCCGAGATGCCGTCGGTTTCAATGACCGTCATTGGCAAACCAAGACACATCCGCGATGTCTCCGACAGCTTCAGGTCCGCCTCGTCTCGTAATGAAGGTGATCGATACCGTTGGCGAGCAACCACTCGGATTCACGTAACGGTGCGGTGCGTGGCGTTACCTCCACGCCCCACTCGGCTAGGATTTTGCAGGCAACTTCGACCGCAGGAGCGATCTGATTGCGTACCGCAGGTGTCAGGGGGCCACCCCAGTACTCGAGGTCGAGCGGCTGACAGCCGATCAGCACGAGATCTTTCGGGCATTGTCCAAGGAGATCAGTTGCACTGATAACTTCCTGAAAAGTGGTATGATGCAGACTCATCTTCCTAGCGCCGGTGAAGCGCGGCACTTCCTTGTCGCGCACGAGCTTTAACTCTCCGGGCTTAAGGCCATAATCGATCGCGTCGAATACGATCAGGCAGTCAGATTCCTGAAGGTAGTTCACGAGCTGAAGCCCCTGCGTACCGCCGTCCAGAATGGTGACGTTGTCCGGCACGGCATAGCGGCGATGAAATTCTTCCACGGCTCGCACCCCAAAGCCTTCATCTGCCCAAAGAATGTTACCGATACCGAGCACTAGGACGCGCCTTGGCTGTTGACATGCCGGCCTCGGCCTGATCGCCCAAGAGTCACGGCGCTGACGTACACCCGAGATCATCGAGGAGATGATGCTCTGGCGCGACATGATGTCTTCGCGAATGACAGCATAGATGTGGACGATCAAGAATATGACCAGCGCCCACATGCCCAGATGGTGCCAAGTATGTACGTCCTGGCCGTTCGGCCAGACCGCGAAGACCCAGCCGAACAGCTTGTGCTGCCAGCTGTCGTTCCCGGCTCCTTCCGAATACAGGGCAAAGCCCGTGACAATCATGAAGGCCGCGACCAACGTGAAGCCCGAGAACATCGCGATGTGCGCCAGGGGATTATGGCCGACATACATCTTCGGCTCGCGCTCCAGGAAGGCGTACCAGCGGATCTCGTGCAGCACGTCCTTCCAAAACTGCTTGCGATGCATCGGAATGAAGAATATCTGCCGGGACTGGTAGTTGCCGGCGAAGGCCCACAGGATGCGGGCGAGAAAGAATACCGCGAGCACCTGCCCCGCCGCGAAATGCGCAAAGCGGATATAGCCCATCGCGAAGTTTTGGGACGTCTCGCGCGCGATCGTTGGGAGCGGTGCTCCGATCAGATAGCCGGTTACCATCAACGCGAGAATCGATAACGCATTCACCCAATGCCAGATCCGCACCGGCGCTTCGTAGACATAGACGGCCCGGGTGACGGTCTGCTCGCCGGCGGCATCGGTCGCGATCGCAACAAGGTCCCGCTCGGTTTCCGCGGGGCGCGCAACTGCATCCTTCATGGCGTTCCTTTCTCCCTTACCGGGCCTTGACCGTCGCCATTTCGCGGCCATCTGGCGACATCACGTGCGTCGAACAGGCAAGGCACGGATCGAAGGAGTGGATGGTGCGCAGGATCTCTAGCGGCTGCTCCAGATTCGCCATCGGCGTATCCACGAGCGAGGCTTCAAAAGCGCCGATATTGCCCTTGGGATCTCGCGGTGAGCCGTTCCAGGTGGTCGGCACCACGCACTGGTAGTTGTCGATTCTTGTTTCCTTGATCTTGATCCAATGCGCGAGCGCCCCGCGCGGGGCCTCCGCGAAACCAAAGCCCTTGGCCTCCTTCGGCCAGCTCTCCGGCTTCCACTTGTCGACATTTGCCGTCGAGGAGTCACCGGCTTTAATGCGCGCGACTAGCTTGTCCTGGAAGTAGCGCATCTGTCGCGCTGCCCATTCGCATTCCAGCGCGCGTGCCGCGGTGCGGCCGAGCGTGGAGAACAGCGCGGTAACGGGAAGACCAAGTGTCTTGAGCAGCTTCTCGGTCGGATCCTTGAACTCGGGGTTGTTCTGCGCATATCCGACGATGTAGCGGGCGAGCGGCCCGACTTCGACCGCATTGCCGCGCCAACGCGGCGCCTTGATCCAAGAATATTTGCCGCCCTCGTCGAGCTCCTTGATGTTGGTCTTGGTGCCCTTGGCGTTACGACCAAGCACATAGTTTGGCTCCGTGACGCCGTCCCAGGGATGCAGCCCCTGGGACTCGTCGGCATATTTGTACCAGGAGTGGGTGACGAACTCCTGAATCTGCTCGGGGTCCGCGTGGTCAATGGGCAGCACGTCATTGAGATTGCCGTTGATGATCACGCCCCGCGGCACCCTGAGGTTCTTCGCGGAATAGTCGTTGGCGTTCTCGGGGATGTCACCATAGGCCATCACACTCGTGCTGGAGAGGCCCCCGCCATAGAGCCAGTCCTTGTAGAATGAGCCGATCGTGAGGATGTCGGGCGAGTAGACCTTTTCGGCGAACTCGATGCAGCGGTCGACGACGGAAGAGACGAGGTTGAGCCGCTCCATGTTGATGGCACCGACCGCGCCGGTGCCGTCGACGTTGATGGCGCAGGGCACGCCGCCGACCAGCCAGTTCGGATGTGGGTTCTTGCCGCCATAGATGGTGTGGATCTTGACAATCTCCCTTTGGAAATCGAGCGCTTCCAAATAATGCGCGAACACCATCAGGTTCGCTTCAGGCGGCAGCTTATAGGCGGCATGGCCCCAATAACCGTTCTTGAACGGTCCGAGCTGGCCGGACTCGACGAACTTCGTCAGCCGGATCTGGAGATCCTTGAAGTAACCGGGCGAGGACAACGGCCAGGACGAGACCGATTGCGCTAGCGCCGATGTTGCCTTCGGATCGGCCTTGAGCGCCGAGATCACGTCGACCCAGTCGAGTGCATGCAGGTGGTAAAAGTGCACGAGGTGGTCATGCATCTGGAGACAGAGCTGCATGATGTTGCGGATCGAGTTGGCGTTCTCCGGAATGGTGACGCCGAGCGCGTTCTCGACCGTGCGTACCGAGGTTAGCGCATGCGTTCCGGTGCAGACGCCGCAGATCCGCTCGGTAAAGGCCCAGGCGTCGCGCGGATCGCGCCCCTTCAGGATGGTCTCGATGCCGCGCCACATCGTGCCGGTGGAGACCGCGTTGCGGATCACGTTGTCGGAGTCGACATTGACCTCGACCCGCATATGTCCTTCGATTCGGGTCAGCGGATCGACGACGATGCGCTTGCCGGAATCGTCGAGTTTGAACCCGTTGGGTGTTTGGATGCCCATCGTTGCGTTTCGTGAGATCGATTATTGATGTTGGTTTGCGTCTTCGCGCTTGCTGGCGAGCTGTTTCACGGCCGTCACAGCCGCATGCGCCGCGACCGCAGCTCCAACCGCGCCCGCCGCAGCCATGCCGATCTGGTCGGCATTCTTCTCGATGCCGAACTGCTTGATGTTGGTGAGGCGGTCGTAGAACGACCCCTTGTCCCAGAAGCCGTCTTCCGAGCAGCCGATGCAGCCGTGTCCGGACTGGATCGGGAAGGAGATCCCGCCGTTCCAGCGCACCGTCGAGCAGGCGTTGTAGGTGGTCGGTCCCTTGCAGCCTATCTTATACAGGCAATATCCTTTGCGCGCCGCCTCATCGTCCCATTCTTCGACGAACTGGCCTGCGTTAAAATGCGACCTCCGGTAGCACTTGTCGTGGACGCGCTGCGAATAGAACATCTTTGGCCGGCCATGGCGATCGAGCTCCGGCAATTTGCCGAAGGTGGTGATGAAGGTGACGATGCCGGTCATCACCTCCGCAATCGGCGGGCATCCCGGTACTTTGATGACCGGCTTGTTGTTTATGACCCTGTCGATCGGGGTCGCCTGCGTCGGATTAGGCCTGGCCGCTTGCACACAGCCCCAGGAGGCGCAGGTACCCCAGGCAATGATCGCCATCGCGTCCTCGGCCATCGTCTTCAGTTTCTCGACAAACGGCTTGCCGCCGTGGATGCAGAACATGCCGCCCTCGTTCAGCGGCGGATTACCTTCAACCGCGAGCACATATCGGCCGCTGTACTTGGCGCGGGTATCCTCGAGGATCGCCTCGGCCTGATGTCCGGCTGCGGCCATAATGGTGTCGTCATAATCCAGCGAGATCATCGACAGAATGACATCCTTCACGAGGGGATGGGCAGAGCGGATGAAGCTCTCCGAGCAGCAGGTGCATTCGAGCCCGTGCATCCAGATCACCGGCATTCGTGGCTTTGTTTCGAGCGCAGTTGCAATGCGGCTAGCCGCCAGCGGTCCAAGCCCGAGGCTCGTCGCCGTCAGGGCGCAGAATTTGTGAAAGCTTCGACGCGTGATGCCCTGTCGCCTGATCACGCTGTAGAACGTTTCCGCCGCCGCGCCCATGGCCCCTCCCGTCTTCTGCTTTGACCTATCGATGGACGCACGGGCAGCAAGAAGCGGGCCAACCCCTCAGTTGCGCGAGCACCATCGTTTCCAATCTGGCGATCACGAGCGCTCTTGGCGATGACTTCACGAGCCGGGCCGCCTAGACGACCACCTTCTCTCAGCCTGAAGCGGAGGATTCTTCCAGTCTCCGTTCGGCGGTTCATCGACATACTGGATGATCCGCGGGTACTTGTGCGGCGCAAGACGGCCTTGACGAAGGCCTTCACTCATTCGTTGCGGGCTCCGGCTTCAATACGACCAATACCTTTCTTGGTCAGACCTTCCGCGTCCGGCACGGCGATCACGGCGGCTTCGAGAACGGCTGGATATTGAACAAGCGTCGAAATAACTTCGAACGGGCTCACATAGATTCCACTGACCTTGACCATGTCGTCGCTGCGGCCCACGTAGGCATATGTTCCGTCCGCATTTTTAACGTACTTGTCGCCGCCGGGCTCGCCGTCTGACGACGACTTTCCTTCGTCGTCGCGCAAGGGCGGCCAACGCCCGCATCCCAACATACGCTTTCACATCGCCTCCCGACGGTGGAGTGTAGAAAAACCCGCGGGGCGGCCCCGACGCCTGGACCTGGAATCACGCCGAGCCCGCCCCTACACCACCGGGGGGGCCTGGTGATGCTATGTTGAACAAAGCAAGTGGTGTGCCGAGCCGAGCCTACATCTACTGCAAGGTTCTTCTGCGAAAAGCGCGCTCGAGGGCGCTTGAATTGCAGCTGACGTCAACGCGTATGTTCCAAGTATTCGCACCGATTGCGATAGGTTCATCAAGATCAGAGCGATCTCAGCTGGGCTTTGTCGACGATTTTCAGTGATACATTTCTGTTCGGTCGCTCTTTCCTTGCGGCAATATTGGCCACAATTTGAAATCCAAGTTCGTGTCCTCAACTTCTGTCGGGGCGCCGTTCTTCACTCGTACGATGATCTTGAACGTGCCCCTTCGTGCAAACCCAGAGCACAGATTTCAGCTTTATCTTCGCATGGCCCGGCTGAGCCCGCTCCTTCACCCGCGTTGACGCGCTCCCCTCAGTCGTTCTTGGACAATTCAGTAACAAAACGAACATCGCTCCGTCTGATAGAGTGAACGCGGAGGAGATGAACCGCTCGAAGTTGCCGCGCTCCTACAGAACAACAGCCGCCGCTGTTTGACTGCTTCGTCGACCTGTCGTATCCAGGACAATACAGAACGTCGTCATGTTCATGACAATACTCGTCGGCGACCGCGCAACTGCCGCTGCGCGATGAGCTATGTTCTTCCTCGGTCATTATCGATATACACATGCAGAAGCTTGATACGCATCGACCTACGCCGCCTCGCGCGGCCTATGGTCGTCATCCGGCGTTGATTCATAAGGGGCAACTGCGATCAATCCCATTGATTCCGTCGTCGTCCGGCGAGGTATTACCAAGCCGGCGGATAGCTAGGCCCGCGGCCCCGGCGACCATGAGGGCTCTGGCAGGCCTCACTCCCGCGAAGCCGTGCAAACGCCGACCTTATTAAGCGGCACCGCTCGGGACAGCTCGGGAATAAACTTGCTAGATGTTGACCCGCGAGAGGGACTTGTTGGATCGCCATGGATCAGCGAGGCCGAGCTATCCGATCTAATCAAGTTGAGTCCGAAATCGAGAACTCCTGCAGGCGATCGTCTGCCGTTGCCTCGCCGATAAGAGAAAAGGTATCTCATGCTACCGGCCGAAGCTCGCCGAATAATCGACTTTCACAACTGCAGACTACGCAAAGGCGCGCCACACGGGCGCCAACGCGAGATTGAAACACGCCCTTTGGCGCGCCTCACGCGCACAGCGAGATTTTGTGTCGATGCGCTTTGCCATGAAAGCTTATTTGCCTCCTCTGGACGATGCGTCATCGGGCTTGAGGTGCCGCTTTCGAATATTGTAACTGACGAGCCAGATCACGCCGACGGCAATCGGCACGAAGGCCGCGGTCACGGACGCGGGCTCTACATGCAGTCCGACATCCTGCGCGCCCTTGGCGAGATAGGCAAACAGGCTGACCACATAGTATCCGATCGCCCCAACTGACAAGCCTTCGACCGTGGACTGCAGCCGAAGTTGCTGTCTCGTACGCTCGTTGATCGAGTGCAACAGATCGCGATTCTGTTGCTCGATTTCGACGTCGACGCGCGTTCGCAAGAGATCGGCAGCGCGAGCCAGCTTGTCCGATAGATTGGCCTGACGCTCTTCCATGGTCGCACAGGTTCGTATCGCAGGCGCCATACGACGTCCCAGGAAGGACGACCATGTCGGATAGTCCGCGACGTCCTTGCCTTCAACAATCGACAGGCGCGATTGCACCAGCTCATTATATGCTCTGCTGGCACCGAAACGGGTCAGACTTCCGGCGACGTCCCGTTCGAAGGATACGGCTAACGCCGTCAGTTCCTCAAGTAGATGGTTGTTGACTTTCAGCCCTTCGGCACCCTGCATCTCCTCGAGCACTTCGACGAGACGGCGATCGATGCGATCGACCGACGGCGCCAGCTCTAGCGCGGTCGACAGACCAAGCAGCGCTAGCGAGCGGTAGGTTTCGATTTCTAGAAGACGTTGCACTAGCGCGCCGAGATCGTGCGGCGTCAAGCCTAGATCGTAGACTAGAATTCTCGTGAAACCTTTGTCGTCAGCGCGAAAGTCCGAGGCCACAACGCCTGCTCCGCCTTTGACGTTCACCATCGCCAGGCTACTTTTGTCAAAAATCTGCTCGGCGCGCTCGGTCGGACAAGTCCCCCGCTCTGCCTCTAACTTGATCGCGGCGAGCAATTCTCCAGTCTGCGATAGTGCGCGGATCAGTGATTGAACGCTTCTAGGGATGTCACCAAATTCACGAACGGCTGAACTGTTCGCGGTACTCCATATCCATGTGAAAGTCGCAAATTCCGAATGCTGCTCCCACCTTAGCACCACTGGCCCGAACCCGATCTGATGATGTTTCGCGGACGGCTCCGGCGGGGGTACCTTGTGCTCCCGACAGAAATCGACAAACCGGCGGCGATCGCCTGCGGCATCGTCCCCCTTTGCTAGAAACACGAAGCGGACCATGCCGAGAGACGAAACGAGACCCGTAAACGGGCGCGCATGCACTTCGCCGAGCACAGCCTCCCGCTCAGGGTGCAGCTTGAACGACGCCAAATCCAATTGATTGACCATCGAGATCTCCAGAGTCCGCATCACCGCGGTCGGCACGTCCGGCGCCAGAAACCGGGTGCGCCCGCGCGCAAGCGCCACCGGTGTTCGCCAGCAGTGAAGCCGCCACCACACGGTCGTTTTGGCGGATCGAGACTCAAATGCGCCTCCGTTGCGCAAGCCGCGGCATTTCGCATTTGTGCAGTGCAGGATTTGGGCCAGTGAAATACAGACGAACACGCGTTTGGCCTTTGCGGGCCAACGCAACGTCTGGCGACCGTGAATTAATGAGATCGCACGTTCAGCGTCGGACAGCCAAACGCGGGATGTTTTGGAGCTGTGTCACCCAAGCAATCGGTCGAAGAGCTGAACACGGTCACGACCATCTTGATGTCTTAAAGGCCACGCGGATTATGAGCGCCGTGCACGTACGCCGACCTAAGTATCTCTTCCATATGATGTTCGCAGAATTGCGTCACGATCGTCAACTTGCTGAACCAGCGAGTTAGCGGCTTCGCCGACGACCATCGGCAAGCGCACTGCATCACCAGCAGAAACGCACAAATCCTGTGGTAGACAGTCAACATCGGGATTACCAGGTACCTCACTCACATCGCTCAACGCGCTGCGCTTCACGCGGATTTGTCGTATGGCGATTCAGGACCGTAAACCTTCAGGGTCGACAAGCTTACCTCACCAGGAGGATAAGGTCAGCGAGATCTTGCTAAAGCTCGATTTCGGAGCGGACGGCGATAACTTCACTTGCCGAGAAACTCTGTGAACTTCAGCTCAAATCGACCCACTCCGGTAGGCTTTGTTGTGAACTTGACGGTCTTCTCCGCAAGACTCTCCAAGGTACCGGATGCGAACTTAAATGTCGTCTTACCGTACGCTTCGAGCCCCACGACTTTGCCGTCCTCCATGACAATGTCGCCGATGCCGTCCAGGAGTTGCTCAGCTGCAAAGCCGTCGGTCGAGCGATGAAGTCCGAAAGACGCCAAATAGGTTCCCTCCTCATTATCAGACTCAGCGACGGATATCATGGTCGCGATAGCGTCCTTGAATAGCCCATCCACGCCGCGACACGTATACTGAAAGCTGACGATGTCGTGTTCATTGCGATCACCCACCGGCTCTCGAGCTGTGGCGACGATATTGCAGTCGTAGCGGCCGATTGTGTCCGCGAGCGCAGCTCCGCTCATCCCAATCAAGCCGAATGCGGAACATAGTATGGTGACAAGAAAGCGCTGTGTCATCTGGTTACCGCTTCTGGAACGAATTTTAGCCGCTACGTACAACCTGACGCAACGTCCGATTCAAGCCCTCTTCGGAGAGGCTCATCTCCTCGCATTTGACGACTCGGCGGCTCGCATCTGGAGGTTATCGCGAAGGCGTCGATGGTCTCGACGCAAGATGACTCGGACGCTAGATCCTTACAAACCGGCCCTCGGACGGGGGCGCCTGCGGTCGCTTCAGCCCAAGTTCGGCATACTGCTTGCTTCGTGAGGCACACAATCAGCAGATCATATAGAGGGGGTCGGCGCGTCTGCGGCCTCACTATCGGCCCCTCGCTCAAGTTTCCCTCAATTAGCAAGGAGGCGGCGTGAAACCGCGTATTCGGGCGGCTGCAGCAGCTGTCGCCCTGGCTCATAGTCTCGGACGCCTTGTCACCAGGGTGTACGAATACGAGACCCACGCCTATAGGATCAGCGTCTCCGTAAGGGACAATAGGGTTTGGGGATATGACTACATCGGCCATTGTTATGTCAGTGGCGAGTTAGCGAACGTACACCACCACGGTGAGGGATCGCATTTCGCGCTCATGCCGAACGGCTCCGGCGCGTACAGCGGCTTTGATCACGACACGTCATCCTGCTTTTCGGTAAAGGTTATGCGTCGCGAAGCTCGCATATTCGACTACAGGGAAGATTCGTACTTCGCATACAGCGTTTGACGATGTGGGGCGACACGCCTGATTGTTCGTGCGCCGGACACATGCCACATGGTCGTTGCTTGGTACTCAGTGCCAGACGGATAGCCTACTGCGTTGCGCCTTCCTCGCGAAAGGCGCAGCCAACGAACGCGAACGCCACAACGGCGTGGCTTGCAGCATATGCGCGCGCTGGCATGGCGAACGCCATCTCGAGGGCGTTGAGGAGCCCAGAAATCAGGGACTCTGGTCATAGGGTAGCGCTGTTTGATGTGGCTGAAACGGACGGCTCCGGACCAATCAGGTGCGAGATCCTAAAAATGAGAGGAAAGCTAGCCGCCACTAAGGCATCGAAAGCAGAACACTCCTCGGATAAACGATGTTCGAGATATCGTCGCTCACGTTCACCTGGCTGATTTTCAAGTAAACGGCGATAGCGGTGAATGCGGTTACGATGACTGCGCATGGCGGCAAACTCCTCCTCGATCATCGTCGTCACACCTTTATCCTTGCGTACTTCGTTCGATGAAAAGAGAAAGGCTATTCGCGAGGTACGTAGCGCCTGCGTTCGTTACGCGTCGCTCGTCCGCTCGACGCAGGTAAGATTAGGCCAGCTGTACCTACCGTCACCCGCTGCCGAACAATCGCGGAACCAGTTTGAGTTGATAAAAAGCAGCAGACCAAAGCTTCACCGCTTTCGGCCCCAGGCGTGGAAAATGCGTGGCAACCCGACGGTTGTGTCGGGCCGAACGAGAAACGCTTCGAGTTCACTCTCGATGGCGCCGATCTCCTGGATGCTGGTGAGCCCCAGCTTCATCAGCGCATCGCGAATTGCCACGAAAGTCAGCAATGGGACTCGTTTGACGTCACCATTGCGCCCGCATGGCTGAGTCATTGAGGAGTGAACGTCAGAGAAGCCAGCCGCTTCCAGGAGACGGACGAGACTGCGGCCGATCAAGGGATCTCCGCCCCGCCTCCGCACCGCCGCAATGAAGAGTTCGCCCTTGCGCCGAAATGCAGCTGACGGTGGATCGCAGAACTCGCCGTCACAATCGATATCCTGTACGACGATCATGCCTCCACGTCGGAGTGCCGCGTAAGCTTGTTTCAGCGCCTCTCCAGGATCGACGAGATGGGTGAGCACGAACCGCACGCTCACCAAGGACACGCCGCGTACTGGCCAATGACGTGCGACGTTTGAGCAGCAGAATTCGACATTGGGGATGCCGCGCCGCCTCGCCTCGCCTCGCGCCATGACGATTTTGTCCTCGTCGAAGTCCAAACCGATGACATGACCGGCTCGGCCAACTCTCTTTGCCAATTCGAAAGCTACATCGCCGCCGCCGCAGCCTGCATCGACGGCTATGCACCCCTCGAGCGGTTCAGATTGATCGAGCAGTAACCGTGTTGGCTCAGCCAGCACGCGGGCGATCACTGCAAGTCGCGCCAGCCCTGCTTCTCCACCCTGCAGCACGTAGGGGGCGAGATGTTCGGTCTTCATCTAGGTCCTATGCGGTTGAAATTGGTCTGCTCTGATCGTGCGCGGATTCCCTCGGCCCTTCCCATTCGCCCGGAGGCCCGATCATTCTCTCGTCATAGCCGGCAGTCCCCGGAAGCACCTCGAGAGCGTGGGGAACATCGCTTGCTGGAAATCGCCAAGCACGCCTCGGCATTTTGACTTAGCCAAATTTGAACAGCACGCCGTAGCCACCTCGCGGATAGCTCCATTCAATATCGCCGCTCTCCTCGCAGATGATCCGGCAAGTTCCGCATTCGATGCAGCCATCGACGGTAATCTCAACTTGGCGTTGTTCGTTAAGGTCGTAGCAGCGTGCTGGGCAGGCCTTGAGCATTGACAAGAGCTGCGGCGATGGCTTGGCATGCGGCCGCACCTTGATGTGGGGTCGGCCGGTATCAACGAGATAGCGGTTGTAGAATAGTTTGTCCTCGACACGCATGGATAGCTCGATCGACATCATTTGGTCTCCGTCGTTGACACTGTCGTTTTCGTTCACCGCCACGCGCGCACGAGGTGAAAGGCGTCGCCGAACAGACCTCTCCGCGAACGCGCCTTGGTGAACGACTTGACTGCAAGTTTCTCCTTTTCGACCTTAGGCGTACCGTCGACACGCAGAAAGTTTTGCATAGCCTTGGAGACCAGCTGCGGATAGGTCAGGAAGAAGTTTTGCGATCGGGTGTGCATCAACGCTGGCATATCCTTGTATTTCCTTAGATCCTTGATCACGAAGGATTCATCGAGCATCGTCTTGTATAGCGCTAGGTTCTGCGGGATCATCGGTTGATTCCGTGACTTGATCTGAAGGATCGCTTCCGCCGCAATCCGGCCGGAGGTCATCGCAAGATTAGATCCTTCGCGATGAATTGTGTTGTTAAGCTGCGCGGCGTCGCCGACCACGACCCACCCCTTGCCGTAGAGTTGCGGGATCGCCTTGAAGCCGCCCTCGGGGATCAGATGGGCGGAATATTCCTTCACCTCGGAACCTTCTATCAGCGGCGCGACTGAAGGATGCCGCTTAAAATGATCGAGCAGGCCATAAGGCGTCTCGCCGGTGCGCTGGAAGTCGGCGACCAGGCAGCCGATACCCAGCGAGATACACTCCTTGTTGGCATAGATGAATCCCATGCCGGTCATGCCACGAGAAATCGTGCCAACGGCCTCGATCACCGCGCCTTCGTCGCCCTTGAGATTGAAGCGCGCCTCAATTGTCTCTCGCGGCAGGAAGTGCATTTCCTTGACTGCGAGCGCGACCTTTTCGGGCTTCGGCCGCTCGCGCAGGCCCGCGCGTGTACCGAGCATGCCGTTGACGCCCTCCGCCAGCACCACGACGTCGGCATGGATCTCGCCGTCGCGACGATCGGTCCGCACGCCAATGACATTGCCTTGTGCATCTTGAGCAAGCTCCGTGACCGTCGTTTCGCATAGTACCGTGGCGCCCGCTTCACGAACCTTTTGCGAGAACCATTTGTCGAACTGAGCGCGGATGATGGTGTAGCGATTCGGCTTCTCCTCATTGAAGTCCTCGGAGCGGTAGTGCAAACCAGTGTGAGAGCGGTCGTCCATCATCCAGAAGCGCTGTTCGACCAAGTGTCGCTCAAGCGGAGCATCATCCCGGAAATCGGGGATCAGCTTTTCCAGCATGTCGGCATACAGAATCGCACCCTGCACGTTCTTCGAGCCAGAATACTCACCGCGTTCGAGTTGCAGCACCTTCATGCCACGCTGCGCCATGGTAAGCGCTGCCGCATTGCCGGCCATGCCCGCGCCAACGACGATGGCATCGAATTTTTCTTCGATCATGATCGTGCTCCTTTAACCTGCAATCCGGCCGCGGGAATGCGGCGACAGCCGTGCGCGGAACGCGGCGGTGAGCGGCGGCAACAGATCGATGGCATCGGTAACGATCCCTATATGGGCAAAGTCGAAGATCGGAGCATTCTTGTCGGTGTTGATAGCGACGATAAGGTCGGAACCCTCGACGCCGACACGGTGCTGGATCGCGCCCGAAATGCCGGCCGCAACATAGAGTTTCGGCCGAATCGTCTTGCCGGTCTGGCCGATCTGGCGATCGGAGGTGACCCAGCCCTTCTGCACCAGCGGTCGCGAACTGCCGTATTCGGCCCCAAGTACTGTCGCGAGTTGGTGCACCAGTTGAAAATTCTCCGGTGATCCGAGCCCAAGCCCCCCCGCAACGACCACGTCAGCATAAGCGAGATTCGATTTTGCTGAGTTACGGTCCGGCAGGAAGGAGAGAACCTTTGTGACGATGTCGTGTTCGACGAGGCCGAGTGGATGGGTGATGATCCGGCCGACGGGGCGCGCGACGCGCTTTGGCATCGGCATTACACGGGGGCGGACCGTTGCCATCTGCGGGCGGTAGTTCAGCGTATAGATCGTGCAGAGCAAAGAGCCGCCGAAGGTCGGTCGCGTCGCAGCGAGCGATCCGTCGGCATCGACATCGAGCTCTGTGCAATCGGCGGTAAGTCCCGTAAGCAGCGTAGTCGCAACCGAGCCCGCGAGATCGCGGCCGAGCGTAGTGGCCCCCAACAGCAGGATCTCCGGCTTGTAGGTGTTAACGACATCGGTCAGCGCCTTGGTGTAAGATTCGTTGCGGTAGTCGGCCAAAAGATTGTGTGCAACCATGTACACGAGGTTGGCGCCATAGCAGAAGGACTGGGCAGCCGCCTGCTGGGTCGCCTCGCCTTCCGGACCGATGATGACTGCGGCGAGATCGACCTTGAGCTTGTCGGCGAGCTTGCGGCCGGCCCCCATGAGCTCCCAGGACACGGGGTGCACAACTCCGCGTTCCTGCTCGACGAAGACCCAGACATGCTTGTAGGCCTTAAAGCGCTCAGGCAACTCCTTCTTGGTCGCGGCGCGGCCAGAGGCGGCGGCCGGAGCGCGAGTTTTTGGCGTAGTACTCATGGTATTGATTTCCTTGCTTTGCTAGCCGTGCGCCAGCGTCGCGAGATCGGCTTCCAGGTTCTGCTCGCGCTCGAGGGTCGCCGCTTTAATCGCCTCGGCCGGTGCTCGCCGAACTTCGATTAGTCCCACCTTGTTGCGCTGGGCCGGCCCAACGATGCGTTTGGCGCAGGCTGCGAGCCGCGGAGGCCGCATTGCAGAGGCACAAATGGGTCTAGGCGGTTGGTCGTTTTCCTTCGAGGGATTATGGCGTTGCTCACAGGATGCACTTGACTCTGCGCGGAAACGGGAACTTGCTCGATGCCGTCGACGATGTGCATGCGCTTCTCCAAGGCTTGGCTGCGAATGGAGACAGCAAGTGTCGTACCAACTGTGCGCGCGATCGAATTTTAGCGTCAGTACAGAGGTTTACGACAACTGCGGCATGACCTTCGTCTGACTGCGACAGCGCAGCCGACATGGCTGCCGCGACACGCGTCGGAATTCGAACAGAGGCGCTAGGTCCACCCTTTTGGTCATCCCACAGACCGACATCTGTCACGGGAAGGAATGTTAGCCCGAGTTCGTAAATCGCACCTTCATGACCACAAAGCTCTCCGAGTAAATCCCGAATCTACGCTTCCTGGCGGTTCGACGACGAACAGGACCGAACCTTAAAGCTGGGTAAAGTGAAGTGCTGTCACTTCAAGTCAAGTTGCACGAACGTCGCCTTCTTCGACTGTGGTGCGACGGCGTCCTTCAGGACCTTGAATACGCGTTGGTCGATAGGAGAGGAGGCAACGAAGTCCGCATATGCTCGTTCCAGCACCGCCCTACACCGTTCCGCGACCGCTACATCGGTTGCAGCGCTCAAGTCTTCGCCTGCGAGATACTGTCCCATGCGCTGCAGGATGTGAAGCCTGGCCACGTTGAGGATTTTGGAATCGTACTTGACGCCGAGCAGGTCGAAGAGTTCCTCGGCCGCGGCTGTCTTTTTTAATTGCGAAAGGATTCCGTCAGTCATTCGTCGTCTCCATCTGCCATGGCGCAATATTGGGCACGGCCCGGCCTGCTTCTCGTCCCGGTGAGGTTGGCATGCCGCCTTAACGACCTGTTCGAGATGGCGGATGTTCGCGACATGCTGGCCTCACATTCCGTCAAGCCGATATTGCTCACGGACCTCGCGCCAGATCGCCATCACAGTCTCGCGCGCGACCCCGCCCTTGTGCTCGACGGCATGCTTGCGAACGCGGGCAAGGATCGCCCGGCTCTCCTCGGCGCTGACCGAAAGCTGCAATTCGGACAGCAGCGCGGTGATAGCGGCGAGCCCTGAATGCTTACCAATCACAAAGCGATTAGAGCGACCAAGCAGCCGCGGATCGAGCGCTTGATAGCTGCGCTGGTCCTTCAAGAGGCCATCGACATGGATACCGGATTCGTGGGTAAAGACATGCTCGCCGACGATCGCCTTGTTGAGCGGAACGATGCGGACGGCGGCGGCCGCGACAACAGCCGCGACATTTTTGAGTTCTGGTAACACGACGCCCGTGTCGCACCCATAGAGCTGCTTGAGCGCGACAGCGATCTCCTCCAGCGGGGCATTGCCTGCGCGCTCGCCGAGGCCAATCACGGTGACAGATGCGTGCGTTGCGCCGGCCTTGATTGCAGCGAGCGTGTTAGCGGTCGCGAGGCCCAGATCGTCGTGACCGTGGAATTCGATCTCGAGGTCGGTGGTGGCACGCAGCGCCGCCACCAACGCAAAGGCTGCATCGGGATCCAGCACGCTGAGCGTATCGGCGACGCGAAAGCGCCGGGCGCCGGCGCCTTTTGCGGTGGTGATCAGCTCAACCAGAAAGTTGACGTCGGCGCGCGAGGAGTCTTCCCCTCCAACCGTGACATCGAGCGCCCTATCTCGAGCATAGCCGACGACCCGCTTCACCTGCTCGAGCGCGGCGACCCGGGCGCTGCCGAGCTTGGCAGCTATCTGCACGTCGGAGCATGGGATCGAAACATTGACCATTGAGACGCCGGATTCGATTGCCGCGTCGACATCGGAAGATTTCATCCGGCACCAGCCGATGATCGAGGCCGCCAGGCCGGCTTCGACAATAGCGCGGATCGCGCTGACTTCTTCATGGCCCATCGCCGGCGTACCGGCTTCGATCTCCGTGATCCCGGCCTTTGAGAGCGCCGACGCAATTGATACCTTTTCCGCTGTTGTAAAAGCCACGCCGGGAGCTTGCTCGCCGTCGCGTAACGTGGTGTCGTTCAGGACTATCTGCCTCATATGCGACTTGCCAGACAGATCTGTTCCACCGAAGGTCATGCGCGCGTTCCGCCTTTCCAGCTAAATCTGAGCAACAGCTGTGCCAGCGCGATGAATGACGCAGACCGCTTAGATTAAGGCGCTTCTGCGCCGCGACTGAAATTGTCGCAAATACGACGATGTCGCAGATCTGACGTGTCAGGTGTCGACTAACCTACGGCGGATGTGGACGATGATGTCGATGCGGGAAATCTCGTGGTCCGGCACGGTCTCTGGCATCTGCGCGAGCACGAGCTTTTCGGGGATATCCATCAAAATGTCTTCGCCGACGAGATAGAAATGCGCATGTGTCCTGGTATCAGTGTCAAAGAATGTCCTTGAGCTGTCGGGCTTGATCCGGCGCAACAAGCCAACTTGTGTGAACCGGTTGAGTGTGTTGTATACGGTCGCAATCGAGAGTTTAATGTTGGCTGCGATCGCCTCGTTGAAGAGTATCTCAGCGGTGACGTGCCGGTCGCTGCTTGCGAAGAGTAACTGAGCCAACAGCACGCGCCGGCGCGTCGCGCGCAGGCCTGCGTCAAGCAACCGTCGCATGCACACTGCAGCGGAATTTTCGGCAAAGCCGTCGCACGAGGCTTCGGAGAGCGCTGCTTCTGGGGCATCTGTGAGACAGTTGGCGGAGCGCGCGAGCATTGTCGATTACTCACGCCTGCGGATTATCAACGGCTTCGACATGACCGCCGCCCCCGCGCAAATGGTCGCGGCGGCGGCCCGCCATTCGGCTCTCGCCGCTCTCCTCACCGAAACAGAGGTAGAAGTCGTTGCATTGCGTACACACAGGCGTCGTGCACATCAAGAGTCCTTCGTTTTCGCACAACGTGCGATAGAAGAAGCGCTTCCAGCGCATATTCTTGGTGTTCCGAATCGCCAGCGGCGCGAAATGGCGCGTCAGCAAGCGCGTCAACTCAGTCCGTTCACGTAATCCGAGGTCCTCCCATAAATGGTTCGGCTCCATCACACGCCGCGCGATCATGGCCGCCAACCAGCGACTGATCTTACCCTTGGTCGATCGCTGTCCGAGCAGGAGATCGCGGACCAAGATCATCTCCTCGTCACAGATCGAACCGGACTTTTCCATCGAGATGATGGCCCGCGCAGGCACGGATGGGAAACATTGCATCAGGAGTTCATTGAGCTCCTCCGCGGTCAGGCCCGCACGTTCGGAAAGCGGGCCGCCATCCATCACGGCGGCACAAAGAACTGAGGCGAGCACATGCCGGTCAAAATTGTCGTTATCCTTTATGTCGGCGTCTGCTGGATCGCAGCCAGTAAGGAGGCGGTAGAGTTCAATTCCGGCATGCCGTCTGTCAGCAGGGGTTTCCCGCGATAGAGTTGACATCGCATCGATTGGATCAGCTCGCGCTGCAATCACGGACAACTCCATCGGTTGGATCTTGTCAATTATGATGCCGGCCCTTTGAAGGCCGGTACGAAGGGCTACGCCGACAGCGCGGCGAGCTCGGAAGCAGTCTTGCCGACCTGACTTTCGTCGATCGGCTTCATGATACCGTGCTCCATCAGCATGTCCTCAAGCTCGTCCATGCTGATCGGGGTCGGGATGATGCCCTTGCCGCCATTGCTATGGATCTTGGTCGCGAGATTGCGATAGTGGTCCGCCTGCTTGGAGTCCGGCGCATATTCCAGCACCGTCATGCGGCGCAGCTCGGCGTGCTGGACGACATTGTCGCGGGGCACGAAGTGGATCAGCTGGGTGCCGAGCTTTTTGGCGAGTGCTTCCGCCAGCTCCAGCTCCTTGTCGGTCTGCCGCTCGTTGCAGATCAGGCCACCGAGCCGCACGCCGCCTGAATTGGCATACTTCAGAATGCCCTTGGAGATGTTGTTGGCGGCGTACATCGCCATCATCTCGCCGGACATGACGATGTAGATCTCCTGCGCTTTGTTCTCGCGTATCGGCATCGCAAAGCCGCCGCAGACGACGTCGCCGAGCACGTCGTATGACACGTAATCGATGTCCTCGTAGGCGCCGTTCTCTTCGAGGAAATTGATCGAGGTGATGACGCCACGACCGGCGCACCCGACGCCCGGCTCCGGACCGCCGGATTCGACGCAGCGAATATCCTTGTAGCCGACCTTCAAGACGTCCTCGATCTCGAGGTCCTCGACGCTGCCGGCGCTCGCCGCGAGACTCAAGATCGTGTCCTGCGCCTTGGCGTGCAGGATCAGACGGGTCGAGTCCGCCTTCGGGTCGCAGCCGACGATCAGGATCTTGTGACCCAACTCGGCCAGGGCTGCGAGCGTATTCTGCGACGTCGTCGACTTGCCGATACCACCCTTGCCGTAAAACGCGATTTGTCTCAGTGAAGACATGTCGCTCTCCATCAACCGATTGCCAATTTGTCGCGCGGGACTTACGCGGGTTTGTTTCTTTTCTCAGAAACGTGGGCACACGGGCGTCGGGAAGGAGAACATCGCTCGCCATAAGCGCCGGCGTGGCCTCAGCCCCTACTCGCAGTTGCTGCATTTAAGTAGCAACTGGCGTGCCATTCGCCGCGCGTGCGTTAAGCGTTTGCCCATGCTTGGAATTAATCGACAGACCTGACCGACCGGCACGGTGTTTATGTTGTTCCGTCAGAAACAGGACAAGGATCCCAGCGGGCCGATGCTTATGGCGTACAAGCTATGCCTGACACCCGCGGGAAATCAGGTTCTTTGGGCCAGACTGGGATGCCCGGAATGAAAGCGTCGCCATTGGCTTACCGCGGCCAAGCTGCCATCGAGGAGATTCTGTGCAAAAGAAGCCGCACCGAGTGGCGAGCGAGCGAAGCAGGCGCCTGCCAGCATGGAAGCGGCCTCCGAAGGTGCCTTCCGCCAGTAAAATGTCGTAGCCGAGCGAAGCGTCGGCACGCCGTTGACATCGAAAGCGTTCGCTTCTCTCACTGATCGGTAAGTTACGTTCTGAGATCCGCACGACCTACCGATTCCGCTGAATGATTCACGCCTACAAAGCGACGAAACTCACAGATCCGCGGCATAGGCTTCAAAGCTGTGTATGGACAGCTGCCGTACAACCGCACAATATCGCAAGTACTTGGTAACTGTTGCTGATCAGGGTCAGAAGCACACTCCATCCACGTAATTCTGTCCATCTCTATCGCAAGACAACCGGGATTGGCATGAGGGCGGATTCGTTCATTCAGCGCCTGACTTCTTCCGCGCGAGTGCAACGAGACATCCTTATCCGCGCCATCGCCGATGCTATGCATCGGCGTCCCTGTGGCCCGAGACGGCCGATGGCACCTTCTCCCGCAAGCGGAACGCAAGGAGACGCTAACTCCGCGTGAGCACGATGACGAGCCGGTCGACGCGGCGGCCGTTCTTGAGGTGGGACTCGACGATCTCGTCGATATCTTCAGGAGTCCTCGGACGATACCAGATGCCGTCAGGATAGACGACCATCAGAGGACCGGAGCTGCAAAAGCCGAGACAGTCAGCTGCGGTGAAGCCGATATCGGTCAGCCCTCTCGCCTCGATCGCTTTGCTGAGCCGTTCCCACAACGGTCGAGCGCCCGCCGCCCCGCAGCTGCCGTGCGGATGGTCAGGTGGGCGCTGAGTGTGGCAGGCAAAAACGTGATGCCGGTAGAGCTGCGGGACTTCGAACTCGTTCATGCTGTAGCTCATGCTTATGTTACCGCAATGCATTGATCGTCAAGAGTGGTGAGCTCACCCGCGCTGGAACTCTCGGCAGCGATGTCCCAATCGCGGGAAATCGTGCTTTGACACAAAGCTGCAGGATGATCGGCCACTCGAAATATGGCTTGATGCCACCTCCAGAACTGAAGTGCTCAAAGCATTGTTCGGTTAGATCGCTCATTGTGTCTTTCTTATAGTTGGCTCATTTCGGCGCGGCGATTTTGAGCACGAGTGGTCGATCACTGTTCTGGCTAACGCGGCATAGATCATCCGATGATGTTGGATGCGGCTCTTGCCTGCACAAGCTTTAGACGATTTGTGCCCACAGTCGTGTCCGGTGCCCGCCCAGATTGGTCACGATCACATCCGACCCTCGGACTCACTTCGCAGATCAGGGCCTCAATTGCCGGTCCGGCCATCACCATATCGCTCACTTCGCTGTTCACCAACACTTTCATGCAAGCACTAAACCAACTGTGGTGAGGGCCATTGGAGGGGTTTCCCGACGCCCGATGCCAATCTGATGTCTGCCCTTGGACGAGGCTGCGAAGGGACTGTCGCGGAGACAACAAGAACATGTCGATTGCCGACATCATCTCCCGTTGCGGCGTCGACCAATCCCCGGCCGCAGCCATCGAGGGCCACGAAGGCGATCGATTGTCCAGCCTGGATCTCAAAGATCACGTCATCGCGGCCACACTTGAGTAGCTCCTGCCGATATTGAGCCCAGCCCCGGCACGCGGGACAAGCGTTGATTACTCGATCTTCGCGTCCTCGAGTACCACGGTCACGACGATCGTAAATGGCGGACTTTCACCGGCCGCATCGTCATTTGCACGTCTTCTCTGCTGCATTTCTCCGCTGTTCAGTAGATCGCCGCGCCCGCGCCTACATTGATTGAAGCATCTTTCATGGTCTCGACAATGAATTCGATCTGCCTATCAGTGAGATGCGTATGAAATGGCAATGTCACGGCGCGATCGGCAATCTTTTCCGTCACCGGCAGATCGCCGCGGCGATAGCCGAGATCGAAATAGTGCCGTTGCAGGTGCAGGGGACGGCTGTAGGCTGCAGCTTCGACCTGCTCCACGCATAGATCTTCGACGATAGCGTCGCGGCTGGAGCGCGTGAAACGCGTCCCGAGATGGACAACATAGAGAAACCAGTTCACTTCGGTCACATCGGGCTCGACATAGGGCGGCTTGATGCCTTCGAACGACTGCATGTGTATCGTGTAAAGCTGTTCGATCAAGCGGCGCCGCTCCAGGATCTCATCGATGCGACTAAGCTGCGTAAGCCCCAGCGCAGCGGAGAGATCGCTCATCCCGGCCTGATATGGTGCAGCCGAGCCGACGGTAACGGAAGCACGCTCATCCATCCGATGCGACCGGTGACGGCGCAGCGCCACTGCAAGGTCGATATCATTGGTCACCACTATGCCGCCCTCGCCGCAGGTCAGAAGCGAGGGCTGGGCGAAGTCAAACACGGCGACATCGCCAAAGGTGCCGACCAGTTGGCCTTTATAACGAGAGCCGATGGCCTCAGTGGAATCTTCTAACAGCAGCAGATTGTGCCTTCTCGCGATAGCGCGCAGCTCCGACCAGGCTGCAGGATGGCCATTAACGTTGCCGGCGAGAATGGCGCGGGTTTTTGGCGTGATGCGCTCCTCGACTTTCTGCGGTGCGAGCGTCCCGGACCAATAGTCGATGTCGGCAAATACCGGCCGCGCACCCGCCAGGCTGATGGCGTGCGCAGCTTCACGATATGAATAGGACGAGGCGATCACTTCGTCGCCAGCGGCAATGCCGCAGGCCTTCAGAGAAAGTAGAAGGCCGATGGTGCCGCTTGCTACCGCAACAGCATAATTCCGCCCGAGATAGGCGGCAAATGCTGCCTCGAATTGTTCGGTGAGCGGGCCGTTAGAGAGCCGCGGCGAGCGCAACACGCGATCTACTGCCGCGATTTCGGCCAGGGTAATGTCAGGGTCCGAAAATGGAATTAACGATTCCAGTCTTGTTGGCCCCGGCTCTTCGTCGGCCTTTGCAACGCAGCCATTGGCTAGGGTTGGTCGGGTCACGGCTCGACCGTGCGCTTGACCAGCACAATGCCGGTCGCCCGTGTCGGATCGTCCGTGATCCGCGCACAACGATCAGCACTATCGAGCAAATGCAGGTCGAATTGCCCGGCACTGCGAAAAGGTGTTTCGGTGAAGTCGGAGGAGTCGCAGCGGACCCAGTCGAGATGCGGGTACCTCTTTCGCAACGTCGCAGAGGCTCGAGCAGCATCATCGAATGACGCGAGCGTCTGCTCGATGTCCGCAATTTCGTCTGCTCCCAAAGCCATCGAGCGGGTCCTTATTGCCAAAACACGCGTTCCGGATCGGTGTTCAAGAGATCGGTAACCGATGCCAGGCGCTGGTGCGTCGAGTGCAGCTTCCAGACGCCATGCTTGTGATCCTTTCGGAACAGCTGCCAGCTGGCGCTTGCCCCGTCGTGGTGCAGCATGGCCACGTCAATTATGCCGCCCTTAACGTCAATGTTGCGTGAGCAGCATGGACTTTCAATCAAGTAGCCGCCGGCAACGCCGGTGATGTTCGCCGAGACATAACGATAGCGTTCTCTCGACTTAAGCGCGCGCTCGATTCGCCTGCGATCGATGTCGTTAGGGTGCGTGGGTAGCCCTGGATTTGTGCCTAAGGCGGCGTGCATCGCGTCGATATCCTAGATCAGCCCAATTTCTCTTTCGAGGCAGCCGACCACCAACCGCTCACCGAACTCAACGAGATAGATCGGCAGGTTTGCTTCCGTGTGCCGCCCGACTTGGACAATCTCGCCGATGTCACCGAGGCTGACCAGGACTCCTTGCGCTGGAGCATTGGGGAAGGACCCATCATTGATCAGGTCGAACATCGCCTTGACGCGTTGGCCGCGCTGATATTTTGCCGGGCTGGATTCAATCATCGTGATATTGCCTCCCGCAAAGGCAGGTCCTCGACTTCGTCGCGTGGGATGACAGGATCGAGCTCCTTGCGCTTCATGCCGACCCGGTTTCCACTTTCGATGAATTCGACGCCGTAAATGTAAAAGCGCTGCAGGAAAGTGCCGATCGATACGACGTAGCCGACCTCGTCCTTTTTGGCCAGGATGTCGCCGATCTCTTTGCCGGCATAGGTGCCGTCATTGCGGATGGTGCGGTTAGCCCGCACCTTCTCTCCAAAGTCGAAGAAGGGTGGCGCCGTCAGCTCGATGATGTCATCGTCAGCAACAATATTGTTCATGCCGGAGTTCCCTTGTTCTTGTCCCAGCTACAGGGCAAGTCGCGAGCGCGCGACCTCGCGCACCAGGCTATATGGATCATCGACAAGGCCTATGAGTTCGGACGGCAAAATCCGGCTTGCTACCTCATGCCGGATACGCCAATCCGGGTCGTGGCGCAGAAGCGACAATAACTGCGCCGACAGGCGTTGAGCGACCTCCAACCGCACCAATGCGTCACGGTCATCGACCATGCTGAGCAACCATTCCTCCGGGAGGCGTCGCGCCACCGCGCGACGGACCTCTGCTTCCTCGTCGTGGGTCATTCCGCGGAGTAGCAAGGGCGTGATCCGCCGCGCAACGACAAGGCGCACGTAGTAATATTCATCCGAGGCCATCGGCAGCAGTTCGTCACCTTCAAGCAGTGTCGCGACCCACATCCTAACTTCGTGATGAGGGTCGTTGCGAACTTGCACAGCGAAGCGCTTGGGCAGACGACGGACGGCGCTACAACGTACGGTTTCATCTTGGTCGTGGAGCAACGGCGGCAGCAGAAAGACGCTGGCGAATCTCGCCGCGATCGCGCGTACCTCAAAATGCGGGTGAGCGAGGTAGGCGTCGGCGAGACCCGGATTCCGGTCGAAGAAACGGTCGATACGTCGGGCATAGCGGTCGTTGACGCAAGCATGCTTGAGTTGACAGCAGCCAGTGCGATTCAGAGCAATATGCACACAGCAGGCGCAATCGATCTGATCGCCCTGCCAATTTCTTGCCTCGTCGATGTTGTTAGTCATCTTCCTGCCCCATGCGTTCGAGCACACGCTGGAGGACCTTGGCGCCGATCTTGTCGGTGGGATCGAGCTCCAGAAGCTTTTGAACGGCTATCCGCCCTTCCTCAGTTTGACCGAGGCGCATCTGCAAATAAGCGTATCCTTTCAGCGAAAACAGAAAGAAGCGCGGCCGAATATCGTCATATCGACCGAACTCCGCATCATGGGCGCGGACAAGGTGCCAGTCGGACGAGAGATTGTTCATCTCGGCCGCCTTGCTAATGCACCGCTTGGCGACCTGAAGCGCCTCGGCGAGCTGCGCCTTGTAGAAATGGAAACGAAAGAGGCCGATCAGCACTGCCGCGTGGCCCGGGGCGAGCGCCTCGGCCTCTCGCAGATGGTTTTCGGCGACTTCATCAACGTGATAGGAGAGGCTCGCTTGCCATAGGTGGTGCTCGGCCTCGCTGGGCAGCCCAGGTCCAAGCAAGGTGCTGGTGAGGAGCGCCTCGTTGATCTCGGATTGTGGGTTGAACAGAGCATCTGGCATCGCGGGTCGCCTATTGCAATCAATCGTGCGGGCGGGAGACCTGCTTACGATCTTCCAACACGAGCCCTATACGCTTCGGCATATCGACGAAATCGATGGTCAAACCGTCGTTCGGCAGCGGACCCTCCGTGCGCTCGACCAGGCCATCCGGGACCCGCGGCTTTTCGGGCGGACTGGCACCGCAGGCAAGCCCGGAACATCCGCTCGGGCTAATCGCAAGGCAAAGGTCGCAGCCGGCGGACCCGCCGGCTTGGAGCATCATTCGGATGGCTCGCCGCACCACTCGAATATTCCCAAAGTTCATGTCCTGTCTTTCGCTCAAGCGCGCGCCTGGTAGCGCGCAAGCGAGGTGTCGACGACACAGGTGTTGTCGACTGGGCAGACCGCCACGCATTGCGGTTCGTCAAAATGGCCGATGCACTCGGTACATTTTTGAGGATCAATCATGAATGTTCCATTCTTCTCCGCGATCGCGACGTTCGGACATTCCGGCTCGCACGCCGAGCAGCTCGTGCACTGAGAGGCGATGATCTTAAACGGCATTGTTTCTGCCCTCTCTCATGCCGCGGAAATCAACGCGCCCTGGCGGATCGCAGCATCGCCGCGTTCCTCATGTTTGATGGCACCACTGCTAACCCTGCCGAGATAGGCCTTGAACCAGGCGAGCGTCGACCTATCGATAAGCTCATGCGCGTATTGATCGACTGGCTCAACGCCGGCTTTGATCAGGCCGGCTCTGGGACAGCCGCCAATCTTGGCGATGAACACCGCGTGGCAATCATTAATGGCGCGGATGACGGTCTCGAGCTTTCCATCCTCGGCATAGCCACCCTGACAATACAGATCAACGCGGCGATGGCCTATGAATTTGGTGCCGCCGCTAGAGAGCTCATAGATCTGAAATTCCTTGGCGTGACCAAAGTGCTCGTTTATCAGGCCCGAGCCTTTGGTCGCGACGGCCACCAACACCTTAATGTCGCCGAATCCATCTTGGATTTCCGCAGCGGCCGCGCGCATGACTTCTGATCTGGCTGCGCGAACTTTCTCAACTTTGTCTTGATAAGCGCTGCGACTCTCGACATCGTATTTGGTATCCATAGCCATGATCTTTTCGGTGGTGAACTCGGTACTGCGGTCTTCGCCGAGAAGTCCGACAGCATCAGCACGGCACTGTCGGCAGTGGCGCATCATGCGCATCTCACCCTCGCAGCTATCTTGCAGCGCCTTCAATTCGAGCGCCGTCGGGCTGCGCTGGCCGTTTAGACCGAACACGGTTCCGTGCTTGGGAGAAGAGATCAACGGCATGATGTTGTGCAGGAGGGCACCGCGCGACTTCACGGCCTTATTGACCTCGACGAGGTGTTGATCGTTGATCCCAGGGATCATGACCGAGTTGATCTTGCAGAGGATGCCGCGGCCAGTGAGCATCTCCAGGCCCTGGAGCTGGCGATCGGTGAGGATCTCTGCCGCTTCGACGCCGGTGTAGCGTTTGTGCTTGTAGAAGATCCAGGAATAGATCTTTGCGCCGATCTCGGGGGCAATCATATTGATTGTGATCGTGACGTGGTCGACATTGAGTTCGGCGATGGTGTCGATGTGATCGGGTACCGCAAGACCATTGGTTGACAGGCACAGCTTGAGATCCGGTGCGGCCTTGTGGACAAGCTCGAACGTCTTGAAAGTCTTTTCCGGGTTAGCGAGTGGGTCGCCGGGACCGGCGATGCCGAGCACGGTCATCTGTGGAATGGTAGAGGCGACAGTCACTACCTTCCTGGCGGCCTGCTCGGGCGTGAGCCTCTCGCTGACCACACCCGGACGCGATTCATTGGCACAATCATATTTGCGGTTGCAGTAGTTGCACTGGATGTTACAGGCTGGCGCGACCGCAACATGCATGCGCGCGTAGTGATGATGCGCGTCCTCGCTGTAGCAGGGGTGCTTTCTCACCTTCTCCCATGTCTCGGCTGGCAAATCGCCGCGGACTTTCGGCGAGCCGCATCTAGCTGTGCCGCTGCGGTTACCGGTGCCGCAGCCTTTGTGTTCGGCAAACGCCTGCGTGATCTTGCCGATCTCGATGGCACCGCGCGATGCTTCCCGTTGCGATGGGGCATCCATCTGTCAGTTTCTCCATTTAAGGTGTGAAAAGCTTCCCAGGTACGGGTCTCAGCAACCGGCGTGCCACGGCAGCGGCAGGCGTCTTTCGTGTCTGCGTTCAATGAGTTAACGCGTCGAGTGCCGTATTGCCGCCGCCCTGTGTTGGAAAGCTGACATGCGTTGTGATTGAAACGGCACGCAGCGGTGCGAGAAGCGATGTTGATTGAAGTATCGCCGCTCTTTTTCTTGTCTTTTGTCGGAAGGATGGCTGGTCAGATGGCTTCGAGACGCCGTGAGGGGTACTTGCGCGACTTGCTGGTCACCTAACCATGCGAGAAGCGTCAGCTAATCCGCCAAAATGATCTGAATGGCACGTGCAAGCGGAATTGCGAGTGGCGTCAGGGCCTGGTCAACCAGAAAGCGGCGCTCATTCTTGGAAAGCACGTCGGGTTCGACGACCGCATAGTGGACCTCGGACGAGCGCTTTAACGCCTGTCGCGCATAGGTGCGCAGGAGCTGGTCGTTGAAGCGGCAGCCCAAAAACAGGAAGCTGCGGCCAGCGCGGCGAGCCTTCACCTCGTCGGGAATCGGCGTCTGTATATCGATTTCGGTGAGCACCTCAACATAGTCGGCGTCGGAGACCAGGAAATTTCTAGCCGGGGCGACGCCACCGTGCGGCTTATAGAGGATCGTTGTCCACTTTTTTGCCAGAGAGCAATCGACTTCGGTGCCTGCGGCGTCGTAGAAGCGGTACCAGCGATCTTCACTGAGGCCGGCGCGGGTGATTCCCTGGATCTCGCCCCAATTGCGACGGCCGGCCAACGCATTTCGCATCGCGCCATCGTACCAGCTGTCAACGATCAGTGGCAGCGGCAGCGTTCCAAGATACCGCTGTAGCTGCGTAGGCTCGATCGGCGCACTAAAGGCGTCCGCCATCATCGCTGTCAGGGTGGTGCGGTGCCTCGTGGTTTCGATATACTGTGCGGAGGCCGAGGCGTTCCCTCTCGCGCGCTTTGGCAGCGCCACCTTTGTACCGAAGAATTCCGCCAGTTCCTCCAGATTTATCGGCGCACTCGCGTTCGACAACTCAGCTAGGCCGGGCCCGAGATAGGGAACGACATTGCCGCTGCGAAGCTTCTCGGCGACCTTGCCGAGAATGGCTTCGGCAACCGACCGAATAACGAACTCGATCTGCGAAGCCGGCGCGTTCACGTCTCTTCCCTGTCGCCGCCACGTTTCTTGGCGTTGATCGTAACCGGCAAGGTTGTGTCGTTCGTCATCGGCGGCAGATCGAGCACCCAGCCATTGGCTATTCTGATCCATCCGCCCCACAGCGTCTCGTGCTCGAATTCAACGATCGGTTCTTCAAGATCCTTCTTGGGCACGTAAATCGACAGGCCGGTTTCAGGTGAACGCCGAATGATAACTTTCATGGTATATACTCATTGCATCAAGAGGTCGATTTTGCCCGCTCCGGTCACGTAGGTGACGCCTCTCTTAGTTTCGCGATGATACTTCGTAGCACAAAAAGGACATGATCGATCTCCTCGCTGGTGGTCTCGCGGGACAGCGAGAAGCGGATCGCGCCGCGTAACGAGGCTGATGGTACATTCATCGCGCGAAGCACATGCGACGGCTCCATGGAGCCCGATGCACAGGCCGATCCGAGGGAGACAGCAACACCGGCGCTATTCAGATGATGGATAATTGCTTCACCTTCGAGATTCTCAAATGCGATATTGGAGGTGTTAGGTAGGCGGCTCTCGTTGTCGCCGAGCACGGCGCAATTGCCAAACCTCAGAACGCCATGCTCCAGCCGGTCGCGCAGCGCGGCTATTTTGCCCGCCTCGCGTTCGAGCTCCAAGGCAGCAAGTTCCGCAGCCTTACCCAGCCCAATGATCCCGGGCACGTTCTCGGTGCCGGAACGTCGGCGGCGCTCTTGCGGCCCTCCGAAGATCAGCCGCCTGAACTTGGTGTCCTTGCGCACATAGAGCGCGCCGACGCCCTTCGGACCATGCAGCTTGTGGCCGGAGAGCGACAGCATGTCGATCTCCGTGGTCTTCACGTCGATCGGAATTCGCCCCGCGGCTTGTACCGCATCAGTGTGGAACAGTGCGCCGACCGAGCGCGCCATTTTGGCGAGGAGCTCGACCGGAAAGATCGTTCCGGTCTCATTATTGGCCCACATGACGGAGACAATCGCGGTACGGGCGGATAACGCGCGGCGATAGGCATCAATGTCGAGCCGCCCGGAGCGGTCGACAGGAATTAGATGACATTTGTTGCCGCGACGGCCGAGCTCGTCTGCGAGGGACAGCACGGCCGGATGCTCCACACTCGTCGTGACGAGTTCGTCGCGTCGCTCCTGCACGGCAAGCGCCGAGAGGATCGCTGTATTATCTGATTCGGTGCCGCCCGAGGTGAAGACGACTTCATGATCAAAGGCAGCACCGATCAGCGCCTGCACGCACCTGCGCGCCTCTCTGATGCTTTCCGCGACTTCTCTGCCTACCGCATGCGTGGACGAGGCATTGCCGAATCGCTCGGAGAAAAACGGCAGCATCGCCGCGACGACGGACGGATCCGTGCGAGTCGTCGCGTTGTTATCGAGGTAGACCGGCTGCACCGTACGCCTTCTTTAGTGTCGGGCTTTGGCGGGGCCAGCGACCGGGATCAGGCGGACGAACTCGCCCAGCCGTTCGATGAGGCGCGTCTGGATGCCTTCTAGCGTCGCACTCGCGAGCTTGCAGTAGACGCAGGCGCCCGTGAGCTGAACCATGATTTTGTTACCATCGATCCCAACAAACTCGCAATCTCCGCCATCACGCTTCAAATTCGGCCGGATTTCCTCGAGCACAACGCGAACGATTTGTTCCCGTTCGGAGGGTTCATCGGCTGCCGATTGTCTCGTTCGTTCGGTCTCGACAAGCATCTTCTGATATCTCTGTCGTTTCTTGGTTTACCGGCCCTAGCTGAATGACTTGCCACATGAGCAGCTCGAATTTGCGTTGGGATTGTCAAAGGTGAAGCCGGACCCTTCCAGCGCCGCCACAAAGTCAATCGTAGTTCCGGCAAGATGCTCGTGACTATTGTTGTCGACAAACACCTTGATGCCGCCTCGCTCGATCACGGTCTCATCGGGCTTCGGCTCATCGGCAAGTCCCATCGTGTATTTGAACCCGGCGCAGCCGCCCTCTTCGACCATGATCCGCACGCCCCTCGTCCCCTGCGCTCCCCCAGAGATCGCGCTCTTCATGGCATTCTCCGCGCTCTTCGTCAGATTAATCATCGCTATCACTCACCATCAGCGCCGGTCCGGGATACTTTTGGCAAGTCCCATGCCAAGGATCGCACTCCTGACAATGCTCGGCTTTTGCTATTGTCGCCTGTTTGCGTTGCAAGCCATGTCGGGCTTGCGACACGAGGCTTTGCGACCTGGGAGGACCCGAGCGAGACACCGTCGTGGCCGGCGCCTCATCTCTGCGTAAGCCGCACAAACGAAGCGGAGCCTTTGACGTTCGCCGCATACGTGGGCAGACGGCAAAAAATTTGCATAGGGGGGCAAAGTTGAGTTCACACGGTGCGACATCCGCGCCAGCACATCAGACGAGGAGGACTTCATGACATTGATCGACAACACCGTTCTTGGCCGGCTTGATAAGGAAGGCCGTTTGCTTAATGCGGTGCTGAAGGGTGACACCAAGAAGCCCGGTCGATTCGGCTTCCGCGGCGATATCGCGCTAAGGTTCCAGGCCCAGGTCGCCGACGAAAAGCGTCCACCCGACTATTCGATCGAGCAGGTACTAACGGTCGCGGACGAGGGAGAGACCACGATCCCGGTACTGGCCGGCTACCTGCATTCCGTTGCCTATCTTGCCGATGTCGCAAAGGTGCTGGACGGCGCATTAAGCCCGAAGGGCAGCTACTTCATGTTTTGCAACAACATTGATCTATTAGCGAAATACCGCACCAAGATCGGCGACATCACATTTTGCGTTCTGCCATGTGACGAGTCGACGGTGTGGAAGGAGATGATGGATCTCGCCGGCGTCGATAAAAACGACATCAAGAAACTCGATACTGCCGGCAAGCTCGACTATCTGCTCGATGCCGCCAAGTCCGTCGACGCCTCCTATGCCGAACTCTCCTACGAGGAAGTCCTCGCCAAGATGAAGCCGGTGAAGAACCGTAACGAAAATCGCCCTGTCTGACGTTATCGCGCCAGATCTCTTCTTCTACGCGGCAAAGCCGTTTGCGTGACGGGCGCGCAAGGCGCCCCGGGTGGCAGATGGTGTAATTTCAGTTCATCACTGAAGACGGCTGGCTGGAGAGCGGCTGACTACTACGAAGCCCATTACCGTCAAGGTTTTGCCGCGCTAATGAATCCCCACCGCGAAGAAGCAGGAGATGACAGGTGGAGCTCCAGCGCGCCTGCCGTTGGAGGGAGTCTATTCCAGTTGGTGGCCTCGGCAGACCCGCCCGACTTCGTGCTGTGATCCAAGGCAGATTCCCAGATGGCGGATCTGCGCGAACGCGTTTCGCTTCAAGGATATTACCTCGTGGTCTGGTTGTAGCACCCCGCGCGGGGGAGTCAGGCGCACGGTCTGGCGCAGCTCAGGGATTGCAGAGACATATGTGGGTTGCCGAACAGGAGACAGAATTGAGATGACCACGCTGGTCAAGAACACCAACGACGGCCGCAAGCTCGAAGTCGTCGGGCTCGCAATCATGCTTGGGGGCAAGCTCGAAGCTAACGAACTCATCCAGGTCGCGAACCATCCTTACCGCCAAGCGATCCTGGCCGTAGTGCCCGAAGCTACCCATATGGCTGGCCGCGTCCCGCTGACGCGCGAGGAAGCGGAGATCGTTCTTGCAGCTTTCAAAAAGGCCGAGGCCGATATGCTCGCCAATCCGGCAGCAATCCACGAGCGGTTTCGGATTGCTGCGATGATGAAGGCATGTGAACAGGGGATCGAGTAGCCGCCGGGCTGAGGGGCCATAACTTGCTTGTCGTGCCCCCGAGGCTGGCATCAAGAATTCCAAGCGCCGAGCTCTCCGCCGCATGCCAAATCGCTCGGGCACAACCGCGATGAGTTCGGAGAAATGGCAGGACCAACTACGTCGTCGACTCGTTCTGATCCTAACGTCTGCGCCAGGAGGAACAATGCTACTCGCACTCTTGTTACGTTTTCCGGCGCTGACAGCTGCAGAAAGACCCTGACATTTTCCGCTTCGCTGCTCGCAATGGCTCGGCTCAAGCAGCCGGAGCGTGGGTCTGGCAGTTGGTCGGACACACCCGGGCGCAGGCGCCGCAGCCGATGCACGCACCGTCATCGCTTAGCACCATGACCTTTTTCTCGATCTCGTCATCGTCGTCTTCGAGGTCGATCATCTCGCCCTTCTCGTTGAGGCCCTTCAGCATCATGACCTCGCGGCCGCACACCTTGTAGCAGCGGCCACAGCCGATGCACTTCTTGGGATCGATGCATACCAAAAATTCCGGCCGCCAGTCGCGACCATCTCGTGTTGCAAATGACATGGTCAGGATCCGTATGCTTTTTCCTTCGCCTTGAGATCCTCGCGCTTGCGCTCGAGCTCGTCGAAGGCATCGTGGACCTTTTGGGCAACACTCGGGATCGAGGTCCAGTTGACCGGCAGTTCCTCCGCCAGATCGTGGAGATCCATCTTTGCCCGGGTCGCCTTGGCCGAGAGCTTTTTGATTTCGGCCTTAAGTTCTTCAAGATCGCTCATTCGTTACCTCAGTAATTCGCAACTTCCGGGAACCTGCGGACCATCTCAACTGCGCTGTCGACGTATCTGTCACCTTCCGCGACGAGCTTTGAGAGACTATCAAAACCGAAGCGATGAACGTCGCGCAGCTGCTTATTTACGACAATGAGCCGGCCGCCGATCAGCACGATGCGGCCAAAGCCTTCATGGTGCATCTTCAGCATCGGCGAGATCATCAGGCCGGTCGCCTTCTCAATGGACACTGCAACGGCGTTGAAGAACAATTCCAACCGCCAGATCGTGTCCGGATCGGGATCGCCAACGATCGGCAATGCACGGCGCTTTTCCCTATCGAGAACATAAGGCTCGAGCAGCTCGAGATCTTTCTTACCCTCCCAAGCGCCATGGCTGTCCTCGGCGCGCCAAATCTTGACGAGCTCTCTCACAAAGGGCGCCTCCCCCGCGGGGTCAGGCTCGCTCAATTCAGCCGCCTCTGTCATAGTCGCTTCTCTCAGTCCTCGAAATCAAACGATCGTTCGTGGGCCTTGGCGAGTACCTTGCGTAGCCAGGGTGGCGGCGAGCCTTTCAAGACACCTTCGAGCTTGATACAGAGATCGTCGATCGCTTCAGGCTCGCTTACCTTCATCGGATGGATGTTGTTTGCGACGACGCGCGCAGCGCCGGAGCCGCCGATCGCTGCAACGTAGAGAATGGCGCAGTCTTTGATGGCTTCAATCTTCGGCGCGAGCTTGTCCTCATTACCGTCCTCACTCAAGTCGCCATCGAACTGAATAGCTTCGATCAGGCGATGCCCTTCGGGCTTGACATCATAGATGGCAATGTTTTTAGCCCAGCCAAAATGTGCATCGACGCGCTTCAGATCCTGGGTGGCGAATGCGACTTTCATCTGAGTAATTCCTCTATTCGCGTCAGTTCAGCTGCGACGGATCGACATGCAGACCCGCATCGGCGTTCCGCCAGGTTTCCGGCGTCGGCTGACGGTTGTCCTCGCGGTCAGTAATGATCAGATTGGCGAGGTCAAAGATCAGCTCGCGCGTGCCACGATAGCCAACCGTCATCTGGTGGCCCGCGCCGAGGCGATCGAACATCGGAAAGCCGGCACGGAAGAATGGAATGTTCAGCCGTGCTGCTGCTTGGCGGCCGTGCGAATGAGAGATCAGGAGATCGCAGTCATACGCCTTGGCACGCTGCTCCAGATCTTCGAGATCCCCGATGAGGACCTCTCGAGCCTTGACGCGTTCGAGCACCGGAGAGGCCGTCGTCGTAACCGCCGCGGTCACCTGCGCGCCCATCTCATAGAGCATACTGGAGATATCGAACAAGAGGTCCGGTTCGGCCCCAATGGCGAGCTTTCGACCGCCGATATGGAAATGCGCATCCAGCATGGCGTCCGCGAGCTGGCCACGCTGGCGGCGATATTTTGCAGGCACCGGTTTGTCACTGATCTTGCTCAGGAAAGTGATGAATTCATCATTGGGGACGAGGCCACAGAGCCGCTCGAACAGCCGGAACGGCACGCCCGTCCTCGCCTGCATCGCCTCGGCCGCGCGCCTCATCTGCGCTCCGATCCCGATCGTCCAGCCCGCCTGCCCCATGGTGGCGATCTCGTCGACCCCGATCCCGCCGATCGTGGTTGGTGTGAACTCATCGGGAATGTGACCATCGAGCGAACCCGCAATATCCGGCAGAAAGGACGCCTTTAGCCCAAAGTCCTCAAAGATTGTCCGCAGTTCGTCAAGATCGCCGGGGGTAAGATGGCAGCCAGGCAAGACATTGATGCGCGAGCAGTCACGCGGCGCAACCGCGTAGGCAGGCTCGACAAGCACGTCAATCATTCGCGCCACGGTCTTTTCCCAGCCATCCTGAAATGCGTCTTTGAAATCCGGTGTCGAAACGTAGACGAGCGGAACTTTTTCGAGCTGCGGATGCTTCCGTCGAACAAGACGAATGAACGCCTCGACGTCGTCGCCCTTGGTCTCGGTAACACCGGTCGAATTGATTCCAATAATTTCGGGCTTGGTGCGGTTGTAGATATTGAGAATCGCCTGCTCAACATTCTCATACCCGCCGAGCACGGTAGCAACCTCGCTCATCGCCGTGGTCTGCAGCGGCACCGCCTCCTTGAAATGGCGGACAAACAGGGTCAAGCCGAAGGACGTGCAGCCCTGAGAGCCGTGCAAGAGCGGCATTGCGCCCCGAACGCCCAGGAAGGCGAAAGAGCCGCCGATCGGCTGGCTCATCTTAAGCGGATTGATCGAGCAGGCCTTATTGGAATTGGTAACGATAGCCATGGCCAGGAACCTGCTTCGCCATCCTACTCCGCCGCCTGCTGCATGGGCGCAGGCTGGGCCGCGGTAATATCCTCGATGGCTTGCTTGCGGGCGCCGCAGATGCCGGAAGCCTCGGTGTGCTGCGCGACGTCGTGGATCGCAGTCAAGCCGTGAAGGACAACGCCATCCTTGATGACGCCGAGATCGACGCGACGGAAGGCTCTCTTGGCGCGAGCGGCCTTTTCGGCGCGGCCCCGATTCGGAGCAACATCGGCGGTCGCCACATCCACCTGCAAAGGCGCCTTACTTTGCCAATTAATGTCGGGATCATCCCACGGCGCGGGCTTTCGGAGCTGATCCCATATCGGGTTGTAGAGCGCCTTGTCGATCTCTTCCATCAACTTCACGATTCCGAGATACCCCATATAGGCGTGGCAGCGCTCCTGATTGATGTCGAGCCATGGCGTCGCAGCCTTCAGGGCGACAAACTGCGACTTGCCACCGGAGAGCATGATGTCCGCTTTTGCTTCCTTGAGCATCTTGTACATTTCACGCGGCCTCAGATCCTCGATCATGTGGGCATCATGGCCCATCAATCTATGGATGCGCTCCTTGTCTTCCGTGGTCGATTTTTTCACTGAAGTGCCAACGATCTCGAGCCCCACCTCCTGCAAAGCTGAGACGACCGACCACGATTTCACGCCGCCAGTGAACAGCAGCACCTTCTTGCCGGTAAGGCGTGGCTTGAAGCGCTCGATTGCAGCCGTGGCCTTTGCCTCCTCGCGTGCAATTACGGCGTCGGTTCGTTCCATCAACTCGGTCGGCGCGCCGCGCTCGATCAGCAGGCGCGCGATCTGGCGCAAAGATTCGCTCGAGTCCTGGATGCCATAGAATGATCCTTCAAAGAAGGGGACGCCGTAACGATCCCTCATCTTGCTCGCGACATTGATCAAGGACTTCGAGCACACCATCATCGCGGCGCGAGCCCGATGTGAGCAGGCAACCTCGCGATATTTTCCATCGCCGGAGATGCAGGACAGGATGCGAATACCGAGTTCGTCGAGCAGTGGCTTGATCTGCCAGAGTTCGCCGGATAGGTTGAATTCGCCGATGAGATTGATGTCGTAGGGCGTGGTGGAGTCGGGCTCCTGCGTGCCGATCACGTATTCCAACAGAGCTTCGCCGGCGAGCTTGTTGCCAAGATTCTTCGAACCAACAAACCCCGGCGAATTGACAGGAATGACGGGCTTGCTGAATTTCGTCGCGGCGAACTTGCAGACCGCATTGATATCGTCACCGATCATGGCCGGCACGCAAGTCTGGTAGACAAAGATCGCCGAGGGATCATACTTCTCAATGATTTCCTTTATGGCTTTGTATAGCCGCTTCTCGCCACCGAACACGACGTCAATCTCATGCATGTCCGTCGTGAAGCTCCTGCGCCAGAGATCACAGCCTGAGGAGACGGAGCCGCGATTGTCCCAGGAATTTCCTTCGCACGCGATCGGGCCATGAACGAGATGGGCTACGTCGGTAAATGGCTGCAGCGCAATCTTGGCGCCATCAAAAGCGCAACCTCCGGCGGCCCCGCCCGGCTGCAGCTGCTTGGTGCAGCCTTTCTTGCGGGCAGCCTCCGATTTGTTGGCGTTCTTGACGCAGTCCGCCTGGTCGAAGACGTTCTGGATTGTGGACGACAGCGAAGTCACGGTTTTCTCCTTGCGCGGACGTTTTCCGGTCAGCACGGACGATGGCCCGACTGGTGTTTACATCCCCACCTCACAGCCGCGACAAGCGGCTATGAGGCGGGCACTCGCCCGCATCAGCGGATAATGTCGAAGCTGTAGTCGGTTTTACCCACCGCGTTGGTATTCCTGTCGATCTCCTCAAAGATCCGATCAAGTATCTTCACCAGCACATTCAATCCCCCCTGATAGCCCCACACCGGATAGCGGTGATGATGGTGCCGATCGAACACGGGGAAGCCGATGCGGATCAGCGGTGTTCCGGTATCGCGCTCCAGGTACTTCCCGTAGGTGTTGCCGATCAGAAAATCGACTGGCTCGGTGAACAGCAGCGAACGCATGTGCCAGAGGTCCTTACCAGGATAGGCGTGGCAGTCTTTGCCGAACTGCGAACTGGCAAATAGCGCCTGCATCTTCCCTTCCCAGGCCTTGTTGCCGTTGGTTGACAGGACGTGGGTTGGTTCGGCCCCGAGCTCGAGCAGGAAGGCAGCCAGGCCATAGCAAAGGTCCGGATCGCCATAGATTGCGAACTTCTTACCGTGGATGTGTGCGCTGGAGTCTGCCATGGCGTCGACCAGACGACCGCGCTCCCGCTCCAGGACCTCTGGGATTTCCTTGCCAGTAATACGCGACAGCGTCATTAGGAAGTCATCGGTCGCGCTGACGCCGACCGGATGGTTAAACGCAACGACCTGCTGGCCATGCCCCTCGATGAACGGTAGCGTTTTCTCCGTACAATATTGCTGCATGGAGATGGTCGCCCTTGCGTGGATGGCGTCCGCGGTGTCCTTCAGTGTCGTGCCACCGTCATACATGCGGAACTCACCATCAGTGGGCGTGTCGAACACGTCACTGTTGTCCGCCAGGATCGTGTACCCAATCCCCATCAATTCGAAGATCCGCTTTATCTCGCGGATGTTGCCTACGGTGTAACCGTCGAAGCCGCCGATGAAGTTGATCTTCTCGTTCGGCTCGCGCTCGAGCTTGGGCTCAGATCCGGATTTGCCGTCCCAGAAATGTTCGATGATGCCTTTCAAAGCGTTATCATAGCCGGTGACATGGCTACCGACGAAGGCGGGCGTATGAGCAAAGGAAACGTCGAACTCAGCCGGCACCGACCCCTTTTCCTTCGACGTCTTGATGAATGCGTTGAGATCGTCGCCAATCACTTCCGCCATGCAGGTGGTAGAAACCGCGATCATCTTCGGTTTGTACATATTGTAGCTGTTGGCTAGCCCGTCGATCATGTTATTGAGGCCACCGAATACGGCCGCGTCTTCGGTCATGGACGAGGAAACACAGGAGGTCGGCTCCTTGAAGTGCCGCGACAAGTGGCTCCGATAGTAGGCGACGCAGCCCTGTGAACCGTGCACGAAAGGCAACGTGCTCTCGAAGCCGACTGAGGCAAACACCGCACCTAGCGGCTGGCAGGCCTTGGCCGGATTGATGGTCAGTTCCTCACGCGCGAAGTTCTTCTCGCGATATTCGGGGGTTTTGGCCCATTCGCGGATACGCGCGACCTCGGCGGGATCATGCGCATTCTCAAAGAGCGCTCGTTTGTTGGCCAGCATCTGCTGGTATTCCGGACCTCGGAACAGCTCGAAATGATCGAGCACGTTTTCGGCATTCTGGGGCATCATGGCGTCCTTGTTGGATTCGTGTTCGATCTGTGGCCCGGCTCGCTTATTCCGCCGCCATAAGGCTCGGACGCGGAGCGTCCTTCCACGGCGCCTTGGTCTTCTTCCAGATCGGGGAATTGATTGCCATGTCCATGTCGCGGGCGAAGATCGCGAACCCATCGTAGCCATGATAAGGACCCGAATAGTCCCACGAGTGCATTTGCCGGAACGGCACGCCCATCTTCTGGAACACGTACTTCTCCTTGATGCCGGAACCAACGAGGTCGGGCTGAATCTTTTCGACAAAGCGCTCGAATTCGTAGCCAGTGACGTCGTCATATATCAATGTGCCGTCCTTGACGTAATGTTGGGCGGTGCGCTGATAATCGTCGTTGTGACCGAATTCGTAGCCGGTCCCGATAACTTCCATACCAAGATCTTCATAGGCACCAATTACGTGCCGAGGGCGCAAACCACCAACGAACAGCATCACGGATTTGCCCGTTAGCCGCGGTCGATACTTGGCGACGACGGCATCCATCAGCGGCTGGTACTTCGCGATGACGCTTTCGGCGCCCTCCTTGATCTTGTCGTCGAAGAAGCTCGCGATCTTGCGCAGCGACTCCGCGATCTTGGATGGGCCGAAGAAGTTGTACTCGCACCACGGAATGCCGAACTTCTCCTCCATGTGGCGAGAGATGTAGTTCATCGAGCGATAGCAGTGCAGGATGTTCAGCTTCGCCTTTGGCGTCGCCTCAAGCTCGGCGAGACTGCCGTCGCCTGACCATTGCGCAATCACGCGCAAGCCCATCTCCTCCAAGAGAATGCGAGAGGACCAGGCGTCGCCGCCGATGTTATAGTCGCCGATGATGGCAACGTCATAGGGCGTTGGGTCGAATCGCCGCTCTGTCTCAGGGTTGATTTTGTCGAAAATCCAGTCGCGTACCGCGTCGTTGGCGATGTGGTGCCCGAGCGACTGAGACACGCCGCGGAAACCTTCGCAGCGCACCGGCACGATAGTCTTGCCGTCATACTCCTTCGACTTTACTCTCGACACCGCCTCAATGTCATCGCCAATCAGACCGATCGGGCATTCCGACTGGATGGTGATTCCGCGGTTGAGCGGAAATAGATCCTGGATCTCGTCGATGACCTTGGTGAGCTTCTTGTCGCCGCCGAAGACAATGTCCTTCTCCTGGAAGTCGGAGGTGAACTGCATAGTCCCAAAGGTGTCGATGCCGGTGGTGCCGACATAATAATTGCGCCGCGATCCCCAGGAATACTGGCCGCAGCCGACCGGACCATGGCTGATGTGGATCATGTCCTTGATCGGACCCCACACGACGCCCTTGGAGCCGGCATAGGCACAGCCTCGAATGGTCATCACGCCGGGGATCGATTTAAGATTCGATTTGACACCGCAGTCGGACTTACCAGCCTCGTGCACATTAAGGTGCTTGGCACGCCGTTTGGCGGTCTTATCGGGGTAGGCTTTCAAGACTTCGCTAATCAGATCCTTGTTGCGGGCCTTAATCTCTGCAACGCTCTTGGTGGATGCCAAGCTCATACGAATATCCCTTCCAATTGTCCTGTGCGCGTTAGGGGCCGACGTTTTCTCGACGCACGCCGAATGTGAGGTCTGCGTTACGCCGACAGCGCGGCGAGCTCGGAAGCAGTCTTGCCGACCTGACTTTCGTCGATCGGCTTCATGATGCCGTGCTCCATCAGCATGTCCTCAAGCTCGTCCATGCTGATCGGGGTCGGGATGATTCCCTTGCCGCCATTGTTATGGATCTTGGTCGCGAGATTGCGATAGTGGTCCGCCTGCTTGGAGTCCGGCGCATATTCCAGCACCGTCATGCGGCGCAGCTCGGCGTGCTGGACGACATTGTCGCGGGGCACGAAGTGAATCAGCTGGGTGCCGAGCTTTTTGGCGAGTGCTTCCGCCAGCTCCAGCTCCTTGTCGGTCTGCCGCTCGTTGCAGATCAGGCCACCGAGCCGCACGCCGCCTGAATTGGCATACTTCAGAATGCCCTTGGAGATGTTGTTGGCGGCGTACATCGCCATCATCTCGCCGGACATGACGATGTAGATCTCCTGCGCTTTGTTCTCGCGTATCGGCATCGCAAAGCCGCCGCAGACGACGTCGCCGAGCACGTCGTATGACACGTAATCGATGTCCTCGTAGGCGCCGTTCTCTTCGAGGAAGTTGATCGAGGTGATGACGCCACGGCCGGCGCACCCGACACCCGGCTCCGGACCGCCGGATTCGACGCAGCGAATATCCTTGTAGCCGACCTTCAAGACATCCTCGATCTCGAGGTCCTCGACGCTGCCGGCGCTCGCCGCGAGACTCAAGATCGTGTCCTGTGCCTTGGCGTGCAGGATCAGACGGGTCGAGTCCGCCTTCGGGTCGCAGCCGACGATCAGGATCTTGTGACCCAACTCGGCCAGGGCTGCGAGCGTATTCTGCGAGGTCGTGGACTTGCCGATACCACCCTTGCCGTAAAACGCGATTTGTCTCAGTGAAGACATGTTGCTCTCCGTCAACCGGTTAATGATCTGCGGACTGCGCTCTCTCTGATCCTATCGCCTAGCGCGCCGCATTGGCAGCTCGGTGAAAAGGCGATAGCCGAGCCCTTGCGTAACGACTTTTGCAACCTGCGTGCCAGCGCCGGCTCGAGGCGAAAAATGGTGTCAGTAGAGATAGATAATGGTGGTGCAGATAGGCATTGTTGTAAGTCTGACATCGGCAAGTTTGACTGAGCGGTCACACACGCCTGTCAGAAACAAAGCAATGATCGCTTTGTCCGACTAACGAAATCGGTAGTTTTCCTTTTCGGCACGTCAAGGTACGGAGCTTGCTCGATGTGTATCAATCAATACACCGAGGGTATCATGCACTTCGCGACCGAGGTTGATGCGAGCCGAGACCGTCCGACCGTCTTCCTGATCGAGCGCGAACAGGTGGTGCGTTCCGCGCTCGACTACATTCTGCGCGAACGCTATCAGACACATGCTTTTTCCTCTGTGAAAGGGGCCATGACCTGTCCGATAACAGCTCCCGACGCAATGTTGCTGGGTATTGCTATCCTGCGGGAGCGAGGCGACGCGGTCCTGGCAGAGCTCGGCAACGTCTTTGCGCGTGCTAAGATCCTGCTCATCGCGGAACGGAATTCCGATCCTGTGGTACGGGCCGGGCTTGAACGGGGCGCACACGGCGTCATCCGCAAGCCAATCTCCTACGATTCCGTCTGCAGTGCCGTCAGCATAGCTCTCGGTGCATCGATCGCTCCTGATAAGCCATCCCGTCTCATTCGCATCGCGTTCGACAGGAGCTTCTAGCCCAACCTTCGATCGGCCAAATTGTTTCGACCTACGCCCTCTCGGGATGCTCGCGAATGGCTTGCAAGATCGGCAGGAACAATCGCGCACGCCTTTTTCAGCTCCGGCTGGCAGTCCTGGATACGGACAGCGAGCTGAAATTCGCCCTTAGGATAATCGACGCGCCCCTGGGTGGGCACAATCATGACCAGCCAGCGACAACGGGCGTCAAGCCGCCAGCCAGCGCGCATGCGCCGACAATCCTTCGACTGAGCCCGTCGGCGGCGACATCTTCTTGGACATCTTCAGGCGGGGACGCATGTGTCCTCGATTGGACAGACGACCGCGCATTGCGGCGTATCGCAATGTCCCTCGCACTCTGTGCACTTTTTCGGATCGATCACATAAATGTCGCGCTTTAGGCTGATCGCGCCGTTCGGACACTCGAACTCACATGCACCGCAAACCGAGCATTGCGAGGCGACGATCTTGTAAGCCATGGATTGCGACTCCTAGGAGATAAATGATGCCGTTGGATATCCCCTTTCAAGCCGCGTGCCACATTCCAGACACTTGAAATCCCGATATGACATGTGGCTGCGACGGTCGTCGTGAGCCATACAGCACGTCACACCCCGTGGTGACCCCACCGGAAATGTCTGACCCCAAGAGCGAAGGTCTTGAGCCCGCACCCGATCTGCGCGATGCCACGACGAATTGGCGTGGCCTCTCGAACCCGCGCGGGTCTTCGGGTACGCCCGACCTGGCGTGGACCCGCGCAAGCGCGACGACCTTGGCCCCCATTTCGGACTCCGCACCACTGTGGGTTATGTAGACAGTCATACCCACGCTGTCGACTTACCGACAACGGCTTCGTTGCCTTCGTCCAGTTTCTAGCGGATATCTCCAATTAATCTCACGCGACTTATCGACGTCATCCGCGCCGCAATATCACACGTGCTGTCCGCCATTGATCGGCACTTCCGCACCAGTGACGTAGCTCGCCGCGCTCGAGCAGAGGAAGAAAATAACCTTCGCAACCTCGTCCGGCGTGCCGACACGGTGCAGCGGTATAATCGGCGCCAACTTTGCCTCGGTTTCCGGCGACAAGATATCGGTCTTGATCTCGCCCGGCGCAATCGCATTGACCCGAATTCCAAATGGAGCGTAGTCATGCGCCATCTCGCGCGTGAGGCAGGCGAGCGCTGCCTTGGAGGTCGCATAGGCAGTACCGGCGAACGGATGCACGCGACTGCCGACAATTGACGTGACATTGACGATCGATCCGGATGCCACTTTCAATTCTTCGAACAGGCCTTGAGCAAGTAGAATAGGCGCGACAAGGTTGACGTGAAACACGCTCATCCAGGTTTCGATGGATGTTGTTAGGGAGTTCAATCGACTGCCGTCGGGCGCCTTTGGGGAGATGCCGGCATTATTGACCAGCGCGTGAATCGGCTCTCCGTTGAGCCTCTGCTTGATTTCGGTGATCGCGCCGGGCAATGCGCGATGATCGCTCAATTCCACCTGGACGTGGTTATTGATGCCCGACTCCCAGGGACATCGACTGCGATCAAAAGGCTGCCTAGAACAGGAGATGACTCGCCATCCGGCTTCCGAGAACAATCTACCCGTCGCATGACCAATGCCGCGCGAGGCGCCGGTTAGTACAAGCGTCTTCCCCTCGCCACCTCGTGCACGCGACCTATCGTCGTGAAACGGACAGAGCGCGAGATCCGGCACAGGGGTTCGATTAACAACACCGTCTCCATCTAATCCATGAAGGGGCAAGCGAGCTCCTCGAGACTTGGTGAGATACGCAACGTCGTCACCGATGCAAGAAAGTTTGCAACAATTAGGCCAGTGCAGGTAGATGCACGATAAGATTCTCCGGATGTCGGCTTTTGCGACATCATCACCGGATTGAAGCAAGAGCTTATCGTCCTTCAATCCACATCCTGTGCTGAAAACGGCGCGCTTGGCAGCGGACCTCACGAGCTGTGTTCTCTCTGGAGGTCCTTACATAGTCGCTGTGCTGCTTGAGACGCGCGTCAAGGCGCACCAACCGTCCTATAACAACGATATTTTACGAAGGGGCTTTCACGCATCGCAGCTCGCGAAGCCAACCGAGGCGCCCGGCGCACTTTCGCCATCCGTAAAATGCGCCGGGTCCCGCCTCTGCACCATCAGTACATCCGTGATGATGCTGCTCTGACTGACGCGAGTAGCGTGGCGAAACTGAGGCCATTGGGAGCGGCGCTACAGCGCCACAACATAATTTACGCAAGCGGTTCGAACGAGCTTGAATCGCACGTAGCGTGAGTTTGTATGATCTCTGATTCCGCGTTTGCACGCCAATACGACCGGTAGTTATACCGACGCGAGAGAGCGGCCAGGAGGGCCGCCATCCTCTCCCACGCCTTAGATACACAGCCCCCGGTAAACCAGAACTCCATTCGATTGTCGCGCATGCGCGTTCTGATGGACTATCATACGCAAGCGAAGTCACTGGACGAATCCAGCGTTGCAAGCAAAACTCCCGTGGCCTCTTTAGCGGCGATAAATCCCCTGCAACTCAGCGCAGTCTCCTAAGATCACCCGAAGCTCGCTTGGAAGCCGCCAATTCAGTTCGACATGGCGCTTTCTTCGTACGAGGCAGAATCGCCCAGTGCGCATCTGACGTAGATCGCAGCTTGATAGAATTATTCCGACGGCCATCGCTTGAGCTGGATTTTCATCGGATATCCGTAGGAGCGTGATTAGGGCCCCGATCCAGAAGGCTGTGAACACCATGACAACGTCGTCTTCGACCAAGACCGAGACGGCTATCCTCAGTTCACTTCATTGTCGTCGTCCGACAGCCCGCTTTAGTCTTCGCCGATTTCCTCGGCGGACCGGTGATGGCGGGCGAGGCAATTGACCGCGTCGATGTACACGATCGAGCAGTCCCCAGATCATTCATGAATTTCCACGAGAGCAACGGGGCGATGGATTCCTTCTTCCTTAAGCCCATAGGCTCTCTGGGGTGAGGATCTCGAACGGCACGATCCGCTGCTCGATTGACGCTGTGTCTCGACACTCGACCAAGCGCAACATCACATCAATCAGCTCCTGGGGCATCTTGTCCAGGGGATGGCATATGGATGCGGTAATCAGTCCTTCGTTCATTCCTTTGCGTGTTTCAGGTCCTACATCCCTGCAGACGATGCGGATTTTCCGCCGTCGTTCGACAGGCAGCTCGCGCACCGCGCGTAAGACGCCCGAAATACCTCCGTCATTGACGAAGATGCCTCTGAGGTCCGGATTTTTGTCAATCAGTTTGCGGACGACTCCATGGTCGTTCCCGCGCTCTTCCTGAATCAGTAGTGTGTCGCTTACGTCAAAGTCCGGGGCATGCTCGCGTATGTAGGAGCGGAAACTTGCGGCTGAAATCTCCTCGCACTGATAGCGGTTTCCGCCGATCAGGGGAACTACCTTGCCTAACTCGCGGACCGTCTGCTTGATGAACCAAGCCGCTGTTCGACCGGCCATCCAGTTGTCAGTTCCCACAAAGCCTGCCCGGCTCGCGGCAGAGAGGTCAGTAACGTAGGCGACGACCGGAACGCCTATGGCCCGCAATTCGTCGATCGCCTGACTGACCAGCGGATGGTCGGCGGTGACGATAGCGACGGCGTCGCTTTGTTTCCCAAGGCTCAGGAGATTGGTAGCGACGGCTTCCGGGGCCAGGTCGTCCTCGAAGAGCACGTTCGCCTTGATAACGGTATCGGTGCGCCGAGATGCGGCGGCGACGATTCCCGCGGCCCACACCTGGTAGAGCGGCCGGTGCGACTGTTGCATGAGAAAGCCAAGCCTCCGGTGAGGCTTCATGCGCTTGCGCAGCGTGCCCAAGCCGTAAAAGCCAATTTTCTCTGCTGTTTCCGCGATACGCTCGGCGGTTTCGGAGCGCACCGTGGCGCCACCATGCAGGAGCCGATTTACCGTCGACACACTCACGCCGGCTCCCTGCGCCAAGTCGGCGATCGTTGGCCGTTTCATCGCTATCTCCTGGATGCGTCATCAGTGGCCGTTGTCAGCGAGTGACCCATTCCGCGCAAGCGTCTCTCCTCGGAGGCGTCCTCGCGATGTGCGAAGTGATGTAGAGACTGCCTCCGCATTTGCGTACCGAGCAACACGCGTCGAGCCGCCTGGTTGATAGTCCTTGCGAGCAACGGCGGCGCGGCGGTCACGAACTTGGCAAGTGGACTTGCGCTACGATCGCTTACAAAGGTGGAAGCGAGGGTGACTGACATGGTTCGGCGTGCCCGAGTACGAGCGCTCATCAACCCGTAAGCGCGGGACTTACTGCTCCCATGAGCCTGCTGCGGATTCGATGTACACATCCGATCTACGACGAGCGAGCTGTCGAACGCCCCTTCCGTTACCCATCCTTCGGCTTATCAGCCGTTGGTATCCGGTCGCCGGAATCCGGAGAATGCACATTTGTGGTCACATCAAGCACGCAAGGTAGGTAGCGGTCACGACGCCGAAAACGTAATTCTAGGGCGGCATAGGCGCATCCGAAGCTGGCAAAGAAGATGGAAAACAAAATGAAGAGGAGTGGAGCGCTTTCCTCTCTCCACATGCACTGTGAGAACGCCATATATTGCGGCCACCTTTGGTCAGGTCGGGAGGACCTACGATATAGTCTACAATCTGACGTTACGTGCGATTCAAGCACCGTCGGCCGCTGCGTGAGAATTCTGCAAGAGCTGAGCTTTGGCTCACTGGGGCCGCCTAAGGAAGCGCTGCCAGAAATGCACTGTCGATATCTAGTCATCTGGAATACAAGTTCGTCGCATAAAAGATCGCTGGGGGCTCTGAAGGAGAGCGCTTGTGGCGAATGCAGGTGTGAGAGGACGGCCGACCGCGCCGTTGGTGCTGAGTCAGCAGGAGCGGACGTACTTGGAGAGGCAAGTTCGTCGTCATCGTGTTACCCGCTCGCTATCTGAGCGGTGCCGCGCGATACTGCGGTCTGCGGATGGCCTGCCAAGCAAGTCCGTGGCTACCGAACTCGGGCTCCATGAGCACACCGTTGGCAAATGGCGCCGCCGATTTTTGAGGGATCGCTGCGATGGCCTGCTCGACGAGGCCCGCCCTGGCCGCCCTCGCACCATCAACGACGATCAGGTTGCCGCGGTGATCGAACGAACGTTGCGGACGACGCCAGCCGACGCGACGCACTGGTCGATCCGCTCGATGGCTGCGGAAACCGGTTTTTCCCACGCCACGATCCGCCGAATGTGGGCGGCGTTCGGGTTGCAGCCGCACCGTAGCCAACATTCAAGCTGTCGAGCGATCCGCTGTTCGTCGAGAAGGTGCGCGATATCGTCGGCCTTTACCTGTCCACGCCGAACCGAGCCCTTGTCCTCAGCATCGATGAGAAAAGCCAGATTCAGGCGCTTGATCGCGAGCAGCCGGTCTTGCCGATGATGCCTGGCGTGCCGGAGCGTCGCACGCACAGCTATGTGCGGCATGGCACGACCTCGCTGTTTGCGGCGCTCGACGTCGCCTCGGGGTTCGTCATCGGCAAATGCTACAAACGCCACCGGGCGGTTGAGTTCTTGAAGTTTCTAAAAGAGATCGATGCTCAAGTTCCTGAAGGGCTCGATGTCCATATCGTCATGGGTAACTACGCCACCCACAAGACACCCAAGATCAAGGCGTGGCTCGCCCGACGGCCGCATTATCAAGTCCACTTCACGCCGACTTCCGCGTCATGGATCAATCAGGTCGAGCGCTGGTTCGCTGAACTCACCAGAAAGCAGATCCAGCGAGGTGTTCACACGTCCGTCAGGCAGCTCGAGGCCGACATGCGCACCTTCATTGACCTGCACAACAGAAACCCAAAGCCCTTCAAATGGACCAAGTCCGCAGACCAGATCTTGGCTTCCGTCAAACGCTTCTGCCACAAAGCCCAGCAGACTTTACGTGGCGAACTTTAGATTCACGTGACTAGACTAGCTAGTATGTTCATGAACAGGCAACATGGTAAGTTCATCCTGTCCTACAGCCACGATCTTATCGACCGAAAATCCGTTGAATCGCGTCATTTTCGTGTAGGCGCCCACATTCTGGAATTCAATCCAATCGCCTTCGCTCAAATCGCGTGGTAGTGAATACGAGAATCCAAGCCTGTCCATGCCGTCGCAAGTTGGGCCAAAGATGATGAAGTCCTGCCACTCCTCAGTCTGGATTGGCTGTCCCCCACGCCAAGCGCGGGCGGGGAGCAGAAAATATTGTCGGGCAGGTGAGAGCCCGCTGTAGATGCCCGCGCCGCAGTATAGTGCCCCGCCTTTTCTTAAGATCACGCGGCAAAACAAAGAAATGCTATCATGAACCAGTGCTCGTCCGGGCTCGCACAAGAGTTCAACACGCTTTAGTGCATCCGTTCCGCGCACAAGTTTCGTGATGTCGGAGAGCATGCTCAAGGGAGAGTGATAGGGGACGTTCAGATAATGGCCGGGAAAGCCGCCACCAATATCGAGCGCTGTGGGAGCCGGAGAAACAGCTTCTATAATGTCGACGGCCGCCCGAATGCCATGCAGATAGGGATCGACAACGATCGTTTGGGAACCTGGGTGAAAGGACAAGCCCGTGGTCCAGCGCGATTGCGCGTTGACGAGACCCAGCAGACGGCCCGCTTCGGCCGGCGAGACACCAAACTTGTCGTTTAAGTCTAACATGGCGCACGTCCCGCTACACTTGAACCGGACGTAGATTCGTATTTCCGGATCATGCGACGGCAGGACCTCGAGGAGCTTCCGCAGCTCGGCTTCGCAATCGATGACATAGTCGCGAACCCCCAGATCCCGGAACGTCCGTTCGATATCGCGACGAGATTTCACGGGATTCATGAACCATGAACGGGCGCGGGGAATAGTCGAATTAACAAGGTGGGCTTCGGCCAGCGACGCCACGTCGAATCCGGCCACTCCGGCGCGAGAGATCGCGTGCAGAATTTTGGGCAACGGATTCGCCTTCACCGCATACAGCACGCGTCCTGAGAAATGCTGCGTGAATTCGCGCGTGACGGATGCAAGACGCCCCTCATTGAGCGTATAGAAGGCATCAACTTCCGCCGTTTCCAGTGACCTTACCAAGCTCATATTGCACCATTCCTCTCGCGCCAGACGGGGAGTAGCCAGCGCCTTTGTTGCCTGCTGCGAGAGCAATGACCATGCCAGCGCTCCTCGCGCATTGAACCGCCCGATTACGCTTTGAAGCAGTTCGCCATGCGCCACGGCGCGCGCTTACAACTTTTGTACACGGCCTTGAAAAGCCAGACAAAGATTGAGGGGCGGGCGGAAATGGATTTCTTTAGGATTTACGGTAAGGCCACCCGGGCCAGAAAAGATATTCCCCCGCAGACTTCAATGGGGTGGCTCGAGCTCAGCGTTCGCGGCGCTGATGCTTTTCCGAACTACATCACTTTCTGTGCCGCGTCACGCGGAGCGCGACCAGTTGGGAACCGGACCTTCCGGATGGGGAATGTTCGTCTATCGCTTCGAAACCGATAGTTCCGCGACTCTGCCGAGCCGCACGCTTGGCCATACGCGCGTTCTTTCCGCCTTGCCGGGATTGGGCCGTCCCTAGCGCCACGCGGGCCGCCGTGGCCTGGGCAAAGCCTGACCGGCCGACCCTATCCCTGGGCACTTCCAGGCAAGGACGCTGCTTCCGTCGGTAGCCGGAAAACGCTGCCATTGCTGCTTCCGCTGCATCTCCGCAATGGCATGGCTGCGGTTCGACTGGATGTCGTGGCGCGGCGGAGCGATGTACGGGGCAACGAAACGGCGCGGCAATCAGCGCCAGGCGCGAACCACGAAAGAGAAATCGAATGCTCGACTCGCCTTACGGCATGCACCTGGCGATTTTTCTGGCTTGCGATATCGACAAGCCGACCGAAGACCGGCCGGGGCGCATCATCGAACGTCTGATGGATCGCGCCGACAAGGCGCTGCGTTCCGGCAAGGTCACGCAGGTCCAATACGACACTTGGATAAAGGCCCTGAACACCTAGGCCAAGAGCGGTGAAGCTCGCGCGATAACCGAAGCCGCAGCCTCCTGGCTGCCCACACGCCCGGCACCCGAAACGGTCTCTGGGCTCGGGGCAGTACGGCGCGACCATTCCGGTCGCCGCAAAACAGGAGAAGTTGAAATGGCTACCAAGGAGAAACCCGCGAAAGAAGACTCCCGCTAAGAAGGCGGTCGCCAAGAAGCCCAGCGCCAACTCCAGACCGCTGAAGGCAAGCTCTACCTCTATGTCGCGATCCACCGCACCAGCAAGTTCGCCTTCGTGCAACTGGTCAGAAAGACGGGAAGGAGCTCGGCCTCGGCCTTCCTCGAAGCTGGCTGTTCCATACAAGATCCCCACGGTTCTGACCGACAACGGAATCCAGTTCACTTTCCCGCCACGCTACGCGGATGGCCCGATGGCAAGATACGTGACACGGATGTTCGATCTGCGCTGCCAAGAGAATGGCACCGAACATAGGCTGGCCAAGATCAAGCATCCCTGCACCAACGGCGAGGTCGAGCGCATGAACCGCACGATCAAGGAAGCGACAGTCCAATGCTACCATTACGATCGACACGATCAGCTCGAAGCTCACCTTGCCGACTTCATCAACGCCTACAACTACGCTCGGCGGCTGAAAACCCTGAAGTGACTCACGCCTTATGACTGCAAACGACTTTCCCAGCCAGAACGAGTCAAACTCAATCCCCTCCAGCAAATGCCGAGACTAAACACCTAGATTGCTAGCCAGCAGCCTCGATTTGATTAATTGATCTGTCTCAAACGCCGCCTCCTGGCCTTTGCTATTGTTTTTGATGCTGCAGGCGAGCAGGAGTTTCACGATGGACGACACATCCAAGCCGCAGATTCGGGCGTTGCTCGATCACCACCGTACGATGCGAATTGCGACACTGCGTCCGAATGGCTTGCCGCAAGTGACTACGGTGGGCTACGCCAACGACGACTTGGCGATCTATTTCCTGTGCGGGAAAGACGGCCAAAAAGGCATCCAATCTGGCCCATGACAACCGCGTTTCCCTCGTGATTGACGACGACACGCCGCAAGTGATGGAAATTACAGGTCTGTCAATGGCCGCGAGGGCCGAAGACGTGAACGATCCGGTCGAGGGCGAGAAAGCGCTGCGCCTGCTGTTTCAAAGGTATCCTGAACAGAACTTTGGTCCGCTACCGACGCCCACAGATGTTCGCATCTTCCGGCTAGCACCCATGTGATTTCACTGCTCGACTATTCCAAGGGATTTTGCCATACGGAACTTTCCACGTGCTGACGCCAGTTCGTGGCGCTTGATGCCCCGTGCTTTGGGGCGAGGAACCAAAGCCCAAAAACCCGGTCCCGAAATACGCTGAAGGGTCCCGCGTACCCGAGCAGGCGCGCCCTATCAGTTATCAGTTGAGCCCCGGTGATAGTTTAAATCAACGACGACACCGCGCAGACCTTGAGGACGCGCACAGAAGGCTCCTGTTGAAACCACGCCCGCCGGAGACTGCACGCGTCACAGCGCGCACCGCACGGAAGCATGACATGCTGCACAAGGCCCGCCCTGCACATTCAGCGCGCGAGCAGGCCACCGTCGGGCGTTGGCCGCACCGACTGTCGGTATTGAGACCAATGTCAGCAACTTGACGCTACATATCGCTACGAAGTGCCTGCAGAGCCTGCCGAATTCACTTCGGCACGCGGTTTGCTTTGTTCACGACATCATCACCAACCGCAGTGCGATGATCTTCGGGACGGACTCGGCGCGCGCCGCCGTTAGCGTCTGGCCCGCCCCGACGCTTTGCTGCGGCGATAACTTAAGGCGCTCGGTCGTGGACCGAGAAAATGCAGGGAAGTGTTGGATGCGATCTAGAGTTCTTCTTTTGTTAGCCGGTGCAATTGCGCTCGTTGCAAGCGGTGCAGCGAATGCAGCAGACCTTGCGCCAGAAGTGAAACTGCCCATTGCTGTGTGGAGTTGGTCGGGAGGCTATATTGGCGGGCACGTCGGCGGCGGCTACGGCCGAACCTCCTTCAGCAATTCGTACGGTCCGTCAATCTATGGTGACGTCGTCGATACCCCAGCGTTCTTGGCAGGCGGCCAGATCGGTTATAACTGGCAGAATAACGGCTGGGTGTTTGGCGTCGAACTCGATGCCAGCGGTGCCGTCTCCGACGGTACAAATACCTGCCTCGCCGCCTCCGGCTTTATCGTGAGCGCAAACTGCCAGGCAGGTCCCAACGTCTTTGCAACCGGGACCGGTCGCATCGGTTATGCGTTTGGCGCGCTGGGCCACACGCTGGCCTACCTCAAGGGAGGCGTGGCTTGGCAAAACAATCGCGGCGACGTCGTCAACAATTTTGAAGACGGGGGGCCACAGGAGAAAACCCATTTCGACTATGGTCGGGTCGGTGGCACCATCGGGCTAGGCGTTGAGCAAGCGCTTACGCCTGCATGGTCGGTCAAAGTCGAGTATGACCATCTGCATTTCGGTGGGCCAAGTGTCGCGACTCCTCCGACGGTGCAAAATCCGCCATTCGCAATTCTTCCAGCGAACACAATGTCCCTGTCCAGCAACTATCACATCGGAAAAATCGGACTGAACTACCATTTTGGCTCCGACCCGTGGACGCAGTGGTCCGATGCACCGCTGTACGCGAAAGCACCTGCCGGCACGCCGCCGATTGCTTACGCCGCCGGTTGGTCGTTCGAAGGCGGATCGCGGCTCTGGCTCAGCCGGGGACGATTCCAATTTAACAACAGCGCAGTGCCCTATGGTAGGCTTGAAGACCCCAACATTCTTGTATCAAGGCTCACCTACCACGGCCTCGACGGGCTTTCCGGGGAAGCATTTGGCCGTGTTGATAGCCCGTGGGGAGTGTTCCTGAAGAGTAACGTTGGCACTGGACGCTTCAACAAAGGAAACATAAACAATGAAGATTGGGGCATTTCGGAGGGGGCGAAGCCGCTTTCCTACATCAACAATATGTCCGGCCAGGCAAACGGGAGGTTCACCTATTACACGGCCGACGCTGGTTACGATTTCCTGCGCGGCGCCAACTACAAGGTCGGCGGATTTATCGGCTGGACCTACTATGAACAGAGTTCCGACTCGAGAGGGTGTCTACAGATCGCCAATCCGTTGACTACATGCTTGCCTCCCGGCGACGATAGGGTCATTGGCAGCCAGAATACTCAGTGGAATGCACCTCGGCTCGGCCTCAGCGCCGAAACCATGCTCACCGAGCGTTGGCGTTTGAGCACGGACGTCGCTTACCTGCCCTGGACCGATTTCAACGGGCGTGACCATCATCTGTTGCGCCCAGCAACTACCATCGTTGAACAACGCGGAAATGGTGGCGGCGGCGTCCAGATTGAAGGCGTGTTGTCCTACTTCATCACCAAACACTTCAGCGTTGGCGTCGGCGGGCGCTATTGGGCAATGTGGACCAAAACGGACAGCCCATGGACATGCACAGGCTGTAGTGGCCCGGGAATCATTAGTCCAACTCAGTTTTCGAAGTTCAGCATGGAGCGCTGGGGTACGTTCTTTCAGGCGTCCTATCGGTTCGATTGAAAAGATCAGCCAAGCTCCAGGCCAGTTCGACGCCATCCTGAAGCTTGGTAGTGACACCGACCTCGGCGCCCGTTTGACGCCGATTAAATCGGCATGTAAGGACTCATCCGAGCCACAAGCTGATTCCACCCATACGACGCAAACTAGCTGAAACCACGGCCTTGATCCGAGAACGCATGGACTTGGCATGGACCTGTGCTGCATCACAGCGCAGGCTCGTGAGTTGTTGCTCGTCGACCTCGCTGCAAAGAGACGGTTTCGTCCTATTTGTACGGCATAGCTACCCAGTAGCCACACCTGCGCTCTAGATTCCTTTCTTGCTAGTCGGCCGTTAACAAGCCGGATTGAGCTGGGCCTGGCAAGCGAGCGTTCGCCATGGCAATCCCAGGAACAGGCGCAACAATTCCCTGAACCAGGCGAGGATGCGGCGCAAGTTGTGGCCGACGGCTGAGAGAATGACGTTGGCGGCGTCGCCGGCGCGGCCTTTGAGGTAGCAGCGGCCGAGATGACCTTCTGCTTTCATGTGTCCGATGATGGGATCGATGGCGGAACGGCGGCGCAGCTCGCGCTTGATGATGCCGAAGACGCCGCGCTTCTGGCCAGAGATGAAGACGCGACGGGGATTTTGCGCGTCGTGACCGCGGTACCCCTTGTCGACATAGGCCCGCTCGATCGGACAGCCAGTGAGTGTCTCGGTGCGGTCGATGACGTTGCGCAAGGTGTGACCGTCGTAAGGGTTGTCGGGCAGCGACCTGGCGTGCAGCACGAACAGCCCACCGGGAGCTCGGCGGTTGTTGGTGACGATGGAAGCCTTCACGCCGAATTCGTAAGGCGCAGCAGCCTTGCCTTTGCCGATGCACTCCACCTCCGGGGCATGGAAGGAATAGAGCTTCCAGCCGCGCTGGCGCTGCTGCTGCGAGCGGATCTGCGTGGCCCGGCCAAGCGACAGGGCGAACGCCTTCTCCAGTGCTGGCTGGCCCTCGATTTTGCGACGGATGTCGCGAATGATCCGACCCAGCCGGCTGCGCAGGATACGCAACTGCCGCTGATGCCGCCCGATTTGTTTGGCATGAGCGTAACGACCCGCCATCATCGCGGCTGCCTCGGCCACGCGACAATAGGATTGCCGCAGCCTGACGCCGTGCTGTCTCGCCAGACGGTTCAGCCCCCTGATGGCTGCATGCAAGAGTTTGGCATCGGTCGGAAAGGTGATGGCCTTCGGTTGCACCGTGGTGTCGACCGTGACCCGCTTGAGGTCCTGGCTGCGCAACGCGCCGGCCTCGTGCGCCACCCGCAGGCTCTCGGCCAGCAGCAGCTCCAGCTTTGTTTGGCGTGCTCAAGCTTCAAATCCCTGCAATCTCCAACGCCACAAAATCCCAAAAACAGACTCTAGCTCAATCGCTTAGAGGCTCGTTCACGGGCAACTGACAGGCTGGGAGCGATTGGCGCATTCACGGCCGTGCCGTAAGTCAGTCTTACTCGAACTGTCCCAGCCGTGACTTCCACTTCGTGAGCATTATTGCATTTCCTAGCGTCGGGAACGCCCCAAGTGACCAGAACAAGTTCGAGCAAACAGGCGGACTTTCTTGTCATCGTCCGTCATACTCGGCCCAAGCATCAGATGTTTCATAGACCCGGACGCACGACATCTGCTGGAATTTGCGATGCAATCTTTCCCAAATCCAAACGGCAATGTTTTCTGCCGTAGGATTCTCCAATCCCTCAACTTCATTCAGGCATCGATGATCGAGTGCATTCATGATTTCGACGAAGGATGCCTCCAGGTCAAAAAAGTCCACGACGAACCCGGTAACGGGATTTACTGGTCCATCGAGCTGCAGTTCGACCCGATAGGAATGCCCGTGCAGGCGGCTGCACTTGTGTGTGGCCGGCACGTTGGGCAGACGATGAGCCGCCTCAAAATTGAACGCTTGTGATATTTTCATCGGTCGCGCAGTTGCTTTCAGGCTTGGGGCTCAGCCGCGGCCGAGCGGCAGCATAACAAAGACCTTGAGCAAGTTCCGCGGTCAGCTTCGACTTCAATCGACCTTGGCTGCCTTGGCATAGGTTTCCCGCGAAACCATAGGAATCGCGCCTCCACGGGTCGGATCCGCGAAGGTGCCACCCGCCGAAGCATAGTCCCTACCAGTGCGACGCTCGAGTACGATGCCCATCGCCTCGATGTTCGGAATATCCGTCTCCCGCAACTCTGGCATCATGGGCTTGCGGGCCAGCGCCGCCTCTACGTAAGGTGCGAGTTCCTCTTCTTTACGTCGGACGCGCTCGTCTTCTCGTTCTTTCAGTGCGGGCATGACCTCCTTGGCAAACAGCTCGAGCGCCTCGCAGATATGTTCGTGCTTGTTCATTCCGCATTGCTGGATGAAGATCATCTGGTCGATACCGACATCTGCATACCCCATGAGGTGGTCACGAACGCTCTGAGGCCGACCGATGGCTCCCGAACCTGGTGTCTCCTTCACGTCGTCCTTGATGGCTTGGAAGCGCCGCCACAGATTCGTACGTCCAGGACGATGGACGCCATATATCGCGTAATGTGCGATCGAATATCCGAAAAACTTGAAGCCGTCGATTCCGCGGCGCATTGCTTCTTCGGCACTGTCATGAACCATCATGCCGTTGAGCGTTGCAATATTGGCGTTCACCGAATGACCAATGGGCACGCATTCGTCAGACTTAATGATCTCATAGTATTCGTCGCGCCAGATTTTCGCTTGAGATGCTTCGACAAAGCCAAAGACCAGCGCCCCTACCCCATGACGCGCGGCGCGTAGAATGCTGTCGCGCCTCGAACACGCCATCCAGAGCGGTGGATGCGGTTTCTGAACCGGCTTTGGCACGATGTTGCGGGGCGGCATTTTGAAGAATCGCCCCTCGTATCCCGGATATGGCCGCATGGCCATCATATTGGCGGTTTGTTCGACCCCTTCCCGCCACATGGCAGTCTTCTGCTCGGGCTCTATCCCAAACCCCTGCATCTCAATGAGAGACGCTGATTCTCCAGTCCCCCACTCGACACGTCCTCCCGAGATCAGATCAAGCGTCGCGAGGCGCTCGGCCACCCGCGCCGGGTGGTTGTAGCGCGGCGAGGCAAGACAAATGCCGTGGCCAATACGGATATTCTTTGTGCGTTGTGAAACCGCACCCAGAAACACTTCGGGTGCGGACGAGTGAGAGTATTCCTCCAGGAAGTGATGCTCGACCTGCCACATATAATCAAATCCGAGCTGATCGGCGAGCTCGATCTGCTCCAGCGCGTTGCCGAACAATTTTTGCTCGCCACCACTGTCCCAGGGTTGCGGCAATTGGTGCTCATAGAACACTCCAAACTTCATCTGCTCTCCTCTGTTTCGCGGACACGGTTCGCATCATCGCACCATCGATCCCCGACCAAGGGCGCGCCCTGCAATCCGCACTTTCGCTTCGTCTCGAGCGCCTGGAAGGGCCCTCACTTACTCGCGGTTCGACCGACCTGCTAGAATGCTCGCGGTCCCAACCAACGAATACGCAACCGCTCAGAGGCCACGTCTTCACGAGGCGGGCTATACTGGGGCTACTCCAGAAATCCGAAGTTGGGTAAAGAACGGCGCCCAAGAACGGAGCCGATAGAGATTCTGCTCTACCAGAGCGTCCGCGACATTGATTCGGACCAACTGGCAGGTTTCATCTGAACTCCTCGCGCGACTACAACATGATCATTGTCGTGATGACACTGTTGCTGTCTGCCGAGCAATCGGCATGCCACAAGTTGGCCTGTAGGCCACGATTGAAGGAGGGGAAAAGCAAGGGATTGCAACCCGCCGGTGGAAGAGTTCGACCCTATTGTCGTGTTTCAGACATGGGCATTTTTACGCAAGCCACAGCCAAACACGACAAGTCCAAGCACCGCATTCCGACAATTTTGAGCGTTCACCCTTGGGCCGACGCAGAAACGGCACGATCATCATTCACCACTGACATTGCACACACCGCCATCTAGATGTGGGACGGCAGGAAACGCGCCTCAAAAAAAACACGTGGGATGCAGCGGCTCAAAAGCTTTAAGCCAGCATCGCGTCAGGTGAGTTTTAAGCACGACACCGCGTAGGGCTAGCGCGACAAAGAGTGGGACCATAATGAGACTTTTTCTGATTTCCTCTTCCGTTCTGGCCATGTGCTTCCAGCTCTCGGAAGCATATGCTGAACAAGTTTTGGTCTCGCAATCCGGACACATGGCCTATCGTTCAGTTCAGGAAGCCGTGGACGCGCTGCCCGCGCGAGGCGGTGACATTTTGATCGCGCCGGGGATCTATCGCGAGAAGGTCAAGGTTGGCAAATCCGGCGTTCACATCAGAGGCACTGGCAAGAAGCCAGGGGACACGGTGATTGTTTACGGCGACGGCGCGATCAAGATGGGCGGAACCGTTCATTCCGCCACTGTGGACGCATCCGGCGATGACTTCCGGCTCGACAATCTGACGATTCAAAACGACTATTCCTTGAATCGGGCCAATCCTGCTTCGCAGGCGGTGGCACTGTCTATCACAGGAGATAAGGACGTTATCACCCGAGTCTGGCTACTCGGCGCACAGGATACGCTATTTGCCAACAAGGGGCCGAACGGCCGAACAACCCGGCAATACTTTTCGGACTGTTACATCGAGGGACATGTCGACTATATATTTGGCAATGCCAAAGCCTATTTCCATCGTTGTCAACTGCACGGCATCGCCAATCAGGCTGTGGTCTATACCGCGCAAAGCAAGGACTCGCCGGACGAAGACAGCGCCTACGTGTTCGACCATTGCATCCTCACCGCTGATCCCGCCGCACGTGGCATCGCCCTCGGACGTCCTTGGCGTTCTTACGCTACGGTGATCTTCTTATCCACGGAGATGAACGCACCGGTTATCGCAGAAGGCTGGAGCGAGTGGGATCGCGGCAAAACCGATAGACTGAAGACAGCCTACTATGCCGAATACCGATCTACCGGTATCGGTGCCAATCCCAAAGGACGGGAATCTTACTCCCATCAGCTCTCAGCCAGCGAAGCCAAGCAATGGTCGCTCAAAGCGTTCTTTGGTGATGATAGGACCTGGCTGCCGAACTTATCGTCGAGATAGGAACGATGGGACGCTTTTGCACACAGTCTACCGCCGCGCCGTTCTGCTGACTTATCAATGTCCAATTCTTGATCTGCCGCGCACACCTGTGCTGCAGACCCATCGTCGTTTACGAGCCGCTTTACCACTTCGTCAGCTTCTCGGGCAGCCAATCATGTCCCGCTAGGTGGATGGCACCTACATAAGCCGGCCACATTTAGTGTGCCTGCTATTCTGCTTCGGTCAAGCGCGGATTCTTCAACGCAGCAATGAGTACTATCGAGGCGCAAGGCTGTTCCTGTTCCTGGTTTTGCTTGGTGGTTGGCTGAATGCCTTTGCGCAGCCTTCCCATGCAGTAGACGATGGCGGACTCGCGGCACCGCGCAATGGCGGCCACACCCCGGAAACCGCTGCATCTACATTTTCAACCTGCCAGACCGCGCTATCGGCAAATCGCACATCGTCCAGCGCAATCTCAAGAGCATGGCCTCGGTCGAGCCCGTGCATCACAAGCGCACCGTCACCGCCGCGCACGTGGCGCAACGCGATCTGGCGGTAGACCGGAATTTCGTTGCCGTGCGCCTGGATATCATAACGTGTATCGAAATAGATGGGCCATCGATTGCCGCGCAGGCACACATTCTCATAGGTCACCCTCTCCACCAGGCCGCCTCGGCTGACATCGCTCTTAATGCGCAAGCCAGACGTCGTGCCATCCAGAGTGAGGCCGTGCACCAGTATGTCGCTGACACCTGAGCTCACTTCACTCCCGATCGACATGCCGTGTCCCCAGCCGAAATAATTATCGATAATTGAAATATGGCGGGCGGGACCGTTGCTGCCGGCTTTGATAGCCACGTTGTCGTCTCCAGTGCGGATCTGACAGTGAGTGATGGTCACGTCCTGGCTGGCGCCAGGATCGATCCCGTCTGTGTTGCGGGCATCGGCCGGTGTATCGATTGTGACACCCCAAAAAGTGGCACCATCGACCCGGTTCATCGCCACGTGGAAATTAGCAGAATTACGCAGCGTGATGCCGTGAAAGGTTATGTCCTGAGCATGGTCGATCTGGATCAGGCGCGGGACGTTCTGGTTGCCGCCCTCAGCTTGCGCGCGCCGGGCAAGTTGCCACCAAGTCTCGGTTGTGCCGGCGATGAGCGCGCCGCCCTGCCCGTCGATGATGCCGTCGCCATAGATACCGCCCCCACGTGTTTTGGAGAAGCTAATGAACGGCCGGCAGCCGTCGCCTTTCCCTTCGATGCGGCCGCAATTTCCGAAACCTTTGTCATACGCCTTCGGTTGAGCAATAGCGACAAGCGCGGCATCGCGCTCGATCCACAGGGTCACTCCAGATTTCATCTCGAGGGGGCCCGACAGGAAGGTCCCGCCTGCCAAATAAACCGCCGAGCCAGACGGACAGCGAGCAATGGCGTCTTGGAGCGTGGCCGTATCGTTTTCACTCGACGGCACTAGGCGAGCACAGACATGATTAGGTGCAACAGGCTCGGCGACAATGCGGCGATCTTTGGCCTGTGCGGCGGGACCCATGGTGGCAAGCATGAGCAGCATGGCCCAATAGTGCAAACGGACTAACATGAACGATCTCTCAATTTGCTGCGCAACCTAGGCCAACTGATCTGCTTCAAAGCCGAACGCCACGCCGGCTCTAGCTGTCAGTCATGAACGGTTTAGGCATGTTCCAGCCGTGTCCGAAGACCAGACGCGATCGATCGGTGCCGTCGTGCTTATTCGACAGTTACCGACTTGGCGAGGTTGCGCGGCTGGTCGACATCGGTGCCCATCACCACCGCCGTGTGATAGGCCAAAAGCTGCACGGGAACGACATATACCAGCGGCGTGAAGGCAGCCGCCATGTCGGGCATGACGATGGTAACGAGCGAATCGACCGTCGCCTCCGCCGCCCCCTTGGCGTCCGTCATCAGGATGATGTTGCCGCCGCGGGCGGCGACTTCCTGCATGTTGGAGACGGTCTTCTCGAACACGCGATCGTAAGGCGCAATCACCACAACCGGCATGGTCTCGTCGATCAGCGCGATCGGCCCATGCTTGAGCTCGCCGGCCGCGTAGCCCTCGGCATGGATGTAGGAGATCTCCTTCAGCTTCAGGGCGCCTTCGAGCGCGAGCGGGAAGCTGGTGCCCCGGCCGAGATAGAGCACGTCGCGCGACTTGGCGATCCTGTGTGCAAGCTTCTCGATCTGCAATTCGGTGGTGAGCGCGTCCGCCATCAGGCGCGGGATCTGGACCAGGCCGTGCACGAGCCTGGTCTCGTCGTCCTCGGACAATTCGCCGCGCGCCTTGCCGGCCGCGACCGCGAGCGAGGCGAGCACCATGAGCTGGCAGGTGAAGGCCTTTGTGGACGCGACGCCGATCTCGGGACCGGCGAGCGTCTGGAGCACCGTCTCGCTCTCGCGCGCAATCGTCGAGGTCGGCACGTTGACGACGGCGAGCGTGTGCACGCCTTCGGCCTTGGCATAGCGGAGCGCAGCGAGCGTATCGGCGGTCTCGCCCGATTGCGAAATGAAGATCGCCAGATCGCCCTTGCGCAAGGGAGACTCGCGATA
>NZ_JBANBA010000038.1:0-72579 GCF_059803475.1 Bradyrhizobium sp. UFLA05-89
CCTTGACGCCCGCCGCACCACAGGCGGCCAGCCGTCTTGAGGTCAGGACCAGCAGACGTCCGCCTCCTTCGAACAAGCAGATGATCTGAAATGATCTAACAACCACTCATCCTTGACCAAGCCCATACAAGTATTCCAGAGACGGTTGTTGGATACTGATAGGCTGCGGCGTACTGGATTCCCCGCTTTCGCGGGGAATGACGGCGGAGTGGACGGCAAGAACAACGCGCCCCTCACCCGCCCTGAATCACGCCTTCAGCCTCACGCCGCCTGGGCCACCACGCGATTGCGGCCGTCGTGCTTGGCGCGATAGAGCGCGGTGTCGGCGCGCTTGAGCACATCGGCCACTGCTTCGCCCTTCGTCTCCAGCGTGGTGAGGCCGATCGAGATCGTGACCTCGATGCGCTTGGTGCCCTTGTGGACGGAGAATGACTCGCCCGCGATCGAGCGGCGCAGGCGCTCGGCGACCATGCCGGCAACGTGCAGGTCGGTCTCCGGCATCACGATGACGAACTCCTCGCCGCCATAGCGGCAGGCGAGATCGATGCCGCGAATTGATTTGCGCACGCGCACCGCGAATTCGCGCAAGACGTCGTCGCCGGCATCATGGCCGTAATTGTCATTGATCGACTTGAAATAGTCGATGTCCAGAATCATCAGCGCCAGCGGCTTGCCGCGTGTCGAGGCCTGTTCGGCGAGCGTTGCCAGATGGCTTTCCATGTAGCGGCGATTGTGCAGGCCGGTGAGCGCGTCGGTGATCGCCATCTCGATCGAGTTCTGCACGTTGTCGCGCAGATGATCGGTGTAGCGGCGACGGCGGATCTGCGTGCGCGCACGCGCGAGCAGCTCGTTCTTGTCGACGGGGCGGAGGAGATAGTCGTTGACGCCGATCTCGAGCCCGCGAAGCAGCCGCGTGCCGCTATCGGCGTCGGCAATGGCGAGGATCGGCACGTGGCGGGTGCGCTCCAGCGAGCGCGCCTGGCTGCATAGCCGAAGCCCATCGAAATTGTTGAGGTCGAGCGAGACGATCAGCAGGTCATAATTGCCCTCGGCGGCGTGGAACAGCGCCTCCGTCGGGTTGGGCTCGACGTCGACGGTGTGCTCGGCGGCGAGCAGGCTCGCCAGCCGTTCATAGGAGGACTGGCGGTCGTCGACCAGGAGGATGCGACCGCCCTTGCCGGTGTCGGCCACCGCGCTGCGCTCCGGCGCTTGCACGCCGATCTCGAGCGAGGTGATGGCGCGCATGCGCAATTCGTCCGTCATCATCTTCAGCCGCGTCAGCGAGCGCACGCGCGCGATCAGCACGACGTCGGAGACGGGCTTGGTGAGAAAGTCATCGGCGCCGGCTTCCAGCCCGCGCACGCGATCAGCGGGGCTGTCGAGCGCGGTCACCATCACGACGGGAATGTGATGTGTCTGCGGATCGGTCTTCAGCCGGCGGCAGACCTCGAACCCGTCGATGTCGGGCATCATGACGTCGAGCAGGATGATGTCGCACTCGGCTCTCCGGCAGATCGCCAGCGCCTCGGCGCCGTTCGAGGCCGTCATCACGTCGAAATATTCGGCCGAGAGTCTGGCTTCCAGCAACTTGACGTTGGCAGGGACGTCGTCGACGACGAGGATACGCGCGGACACCTGACTCACTCCCTACCCGATAAAACGCCGGACCGTCTCGATGAATTTGCCGACCGAGATCGGCTTGGAAAGATACGCCTCGCAGCCGCCCTCGCGTATGCGCTCTTCGTCACCCTTCATCGCGAACGCGGTCACCGCGACGACGGGAATGTTGCGCAGCTCCGGATCATCCTTGATCCAGCGCGTCACCTCGAGCCCCGACACCTGCGGCAGCTGAATATCCATCAGCACGAGATCGGGACGCATCTTGCGAACGAGATCGAGCGCCTCGTAGCCGTTGCTGGTGCCCGACGTTTGATAGCCGTGCGCCTCCAACAGGTCGCGAAAGAGCTTCATGTTGAGCTCGTTGTCCTCCACGATCAGGACGGTCTTAGCCATCCCGTCCCTCCCAATTGTCAGGAGACCTGTTCGACATCTGACGCCTCAGGCGCCTTCCGCGGGCGCTTCGAAAACTGGATTCAAACTAGCCTCAGATTCGCTCTAGTTTCGTTAAACCCGGGGGCCAACTTTCCGCGATGTGGTTTCCAGTTGCTTGTCTGGGCTTACTAGACTCGGGCATGATGATTCCAAATTAGAGCCCGAAAGTTAACGGAAAGGCAAATCGTCCGCTTGAAAAAGCCTGTTCAAAACCCCCGCGAAGTAGCTGAAATCGTTGCGATTCAAGCCTTATCCTTCGTCGCCGGCGATCCCGAGCGGCTGGGCCTGTTTCTGGCCGAGACAGGCATCGGGCCGGAGACGCTGCGGAACGCGGCCTCCGACCCCAATTTCCTGATCAGCGTGCTCGATTTCGTGCTGCGCGATGACGCGACCGTGAAGGCCTTTGCGGGCGCCTCGGAGCTCCATCCGACCAACATTGCCGCGGCCCGGCAAGTCCTTGGAGATGCGCTGGGTGACCCGCATTGGGAGCGTGACGTGCCGTGACCACTCCTGAGGCGGCCGGGCCCCGCTGCTTCTGCCGGGATTGTCTGGCCGACCAGGGCGTGACCGCACGGCGCTGTTCCGCCTGCGGTTCCCCGCGCCTCGCCCGCCACCGCGCGCTCGCCGCGCTGACCATCGCCCATATCGACTGCGACGCGTTCTACGCGACGGTCGAGAAGCGCGACAATCCCGACATCGCCGACAAGCCCGTGATCATCGGCGGGGGAAAACGCGGCGTAGTGTCGGCCGCCTGCTACATCGCGCGCACTTTTGGCGTGCGCTCGGCCATGCCGATGTTCAAAGCGCTGGAAGCCTGCCCGCACGCGACGGTGATCCGGCCGGACATGGCCAAATACGTCCGCGTCGGCCGCGAGGTGCGCCACGCCATGCAGGCGCTGACGCCACTGGTCGAACCACTCTCGATCGACGAGGCATTTCTCGATCTCTCCGGCACCGAGCGCGTTCACGGCATGATCCCGGCCAAGGTGCTGGCGCGCTTTGCCCGCGACGTCGAACGTGACATCGGCATCACCGTGTCGGTCGGGCTCTCCTGCAACAAGTTTCTGGCCAAGATCGCCTCCGACCTCGACAAGCCGCGCGGCTTTGCGACCCTCGACCAGGAGGAAGCGCGCGTGATGCTGGCCGACAAGCCGGTCGGCTTCATCTTCGGTGTGGGACCGGCGACGCAAGAGCGGCTGGTGCAGCGCGGCTTCCGCATCATCGCGGACCTGCAGAAGGCCGACGAGATCGAGCTGATGCGGCAGTTTCCGAGCGATGGCCGCAGGCTCTGGCGGCTCGCGCGCGGCATCGACGATCGCCGCGTCGAGCCCGATCGCGGCGCCAAGACGATTTCCAGCGAGACTACATTCGAGAGCGACATCCGCGACTTCGCGACGCTCGAGAAGATCCTGTGGCGGCTCTGCGAGAAGACCTCGTCACGGCTCAAGAGCAGCGAGCTTGCAGGCTCGACCATCACGTTGAAGCTGAAGACCGCCGACTTCCGCCAGCGCACCCGCTCACAGTCGATCAACGCGCCGACGCAGCTTGCCGCAAAGATATTTTCGATCTGCCGCGAGATGCTGGCCAAGGAGATCGACGGCACCGCCTTCCGCCTCATGGGCGCCGGCGTCAGCGCACTCCGCACGGGCTCGGCCGCCGACGATACCGACATGCTCGACCGGCGCGCCGCCCACGCCGAACGCGCCATCGACGGCTTGCGCAAGAAGTTCGGCAGCGCCGCCGTGATCCGCGGGATTGCCTATGACGGGCCGGAGAAGGCCGAGCAGGAGTGAGGGACAGCATGTCCCTGCCCACATACCGGCGTCATGCCCCGGCTCGACCGGGCATCCAGTACGCCGCGGCTTCTCGATTGATCACGACCGCCTCTGAGCGCGTGCGCCAATCTACGATCGCGCCTCAATCCGCGACCGCCACCGCCTCGATCTCGATCAGCCATTCCGGCGCCGCGAGCGCCGTGACACCGACGAGCGTGCTCGCCGGCGGGTCCATGCCTTCGAAGAAGGCGGAGCGCGCCTTGCCGATGATCGGACGGAGTTCAGGTTTGTAGCCGACCACGAAGGTCGTGATCTTCACGATGTTGGCGTAGGTCGCACCCGTAGCCTTGAGCGCGAGACCAAGATTCTGCATCACCTGCGTCGTCTGCGCTGCAAGATTGCCTTCGCCGACCACCCGTCCCTCCTCGTCCACGGAGACCTGCCCCGAGATGTAGATCGTGCGCGCGCCGGAGGCCGTGACGACGTGGGAATAGGCCGGGTTGTGGTGCAGGCCGCTCGGGCGGAGATGGTCGATTTTCGGCATGTGTGCCTCCCTGATGTTTGTGATTGGGAGGGAGCGTAGCGGGGGACAGAGCTCAAAGCCAGACCGTCATTGCGAACACAGCAAAGCGACGAAGTGCCGGACCCTCAGCCTGAGGAGCGCGCTCTTCGCGCGCGTCTCGAAGGGCGAGGCCACCAGCGGGGCCTTCATCCTTCGAGACGCGCGTTCCGCGCTCCTCAGGATGAGGAATTAAGGTTGGACTATCTCGCGCCCCCCGGAATGATGACGCTTGTCAATTACACGGCTTCGTATCCTTGACGTCGAACTTGCCGAGTGCGCCCGAGATGACGAAATCGTTGTAGTCGAGCACCAGCGCGCGGGAGACACCGTTTTCGTAGAGCTCGAACGACATCGCGTAGACGGGGGTCTGCTCCCCCTCTTTCTGCTGGGCTTCGCGATCGAAATAGCTGACCGTGACCGGCCAGCGCGTCAGCGACTTCATGTGCTCGTCCGCTGTCGACGGATCGGGCGAGGACGCCGCGCGGTCGGCCGGGATCGGCTGCCCGATCACGGTCAGCGTGTTGTAGACCTTCTCGCCATTGTCGGAGCCGTCATAGACGGAAAGCTCGAGCAGCGACTTGCCCTCCTTGGCGGCGGCAATGATGCGCTGGATCTGCTCGGTCGGAAACACCGTCCTGCCGTCGAGCGTGAAAGTCTTCGGCGCCGGCAGCTTCAATTTGACGTTGATGTGGTCGCCATCGCGCTCGGCCGATCCATCGACCTGGCTCGAGTCGACGTCGTTCATTCGCGTCTCGATCTTGAAGCGATAGCTTTTGCCGGCCGCGTCCTCCCAGGAATTGGAGCGGAGGTCGCTGAGCGTGACCTTGCCCTCACCGCTGTCGAGCTCGGAGACCTGGCGGAATTCCGACGTGTAGCCCTCGCAGGAATTGCCGGCGAAATTGTAGAGGATGCGCCCGCGCGCGCTGTTGATCGAACTCGAACGCGACTTGACCAGGCTTAAATCGTACAGGGCCTGATGCGAGAGGAACGGACCATTCGCGGCCTCAGCCCTGCCAGAAACGCCAACAGCCACAACCGCGAGCGCCATGACACCGAGCGACGTCCGGAAAAGGTGCACCATGAATATTCCTTGGGAAATCGAGATTCGTCATTTTAATGACCGGCGCATTGCGTCGCAACTGCGGCCGCTTCACGGAAAGTTGCGCTTTTTCCCAGAAAATCGCAGCCTTGCCTCGGAAACATGCAACCCTGCCGGGCGTCCGGGCCATCGCCTCGCCGCCTTGCATGTCACCGCGCAATCGGCGAAACAGGCGCGCCGGCCGGCTTGAGGCCGGGCAGAATTTCCAGATGACATCGAGGTCGGAACATGGCGGGCACGGTCGAGCAGAAACTGGCGGAACAGGGCATCAAGCTGCACGAGGCCCCCACTCCCGTGGCCAATTACGTGCCGTTCGTGCGGACCGGCAACCTCCTCTTCGTTTCGGGCCAGCTCTGCTTCGATCCCACCGGCACGCTGATCGCCAAGGGCAAGCTGGGCGCCGGCGTCTCCATCGAAGAGGGTGCAGCGGCGGCGCGCGGCTGCGCCATCAACTTGCTGGCGCAGGTCAAGGCGGCGCTCGGCGATCTCGACAAGGTCGTGCGCGTCGTGCGGCTCGGCGGCTTCATCAACTCGGCGCCGGATTTCGTCGACGGGCCGAAGGTGCTGAACGGCGCCTCCGACCTGATGGTCGCTGCCTTCGGCGACAAGGGCCGCCATGCCCGCACCACCGTCGGCGTCGCCTCGCTGCCGGCGGACGCGGCGGTCGAGGTCGAAGGCCTGTTCGAGGTCGCCTGATCCGGGAGCAACAGACGTGCGTGCTCCGGATTGGCTGACGGCGCGGCCGGTCGCGCACCGCGGCCTGCATGACATCTCACGTGGTATCGTCGAGAACATGCCGGGCGCCGTGCAGGCTGCGATCGCGGGCAATTTCGCCATCGAGGTCGACATCCAGCTCTCCGCCGATGGCGAGGCCATGGTGCATCACGACCATGCGCTCGGCCGCCTGACCGAGGACGAGGGCGAGCTGATCAAGAAGACCGCGGCCGAGCTCAGGGCTGTCAAGTTCAAGGACACGCCCGAGCGGATGATGTCGTTGTCCGACCTCTGCGCCATGGTCGCCGGTCGGGTTCCGCTGGTGATCGAGGTGAAGAGCCATTTTGGCGGCGACCGCAAGCTCGTGAAGCGGATGGCGGAGGTGCTGGCCTCCTATGACGGCCCCGCCGTCGGCATGTCCTTCGATCCCGACCAGGTGCTGGCGCTGCGGGAGCTGTTGCCGTCACGCCCGCGCGGTATCGTGGCGCAGCGGACCTATGAGGACGAGTACTGGGCAAAGCTCACGCAGGCACAGCGCGACGGCATGCTGTACTTGCGCCACGGCGTTCAGACCCAGCCGCATTTCGTCGCCTTCAAGGTCGATCATCTGCCGGCGCCGGCGCCATGGATCGCGCGCAACGTGTTCGGCTGCGCGCTGCTCGGCTGGACCGTGCGCACGCCGGAACAGCGGGCGCAGGCCGGACAATATGCAGACCAGATGATCTTTGAGGGGTTCGTGCCGTAGGGAGTCTGCCTTCCCAACGTCGTCCTGGCGAAAGCCACAACCTCACCCTGGATCCTGGCTTTCGCCAGGACGACACGTGGATGGACCTGAGCATTCATCCCCCGGTGTGAGTTCCTGCCCCCTTGAAGTCGCTGCTGCAATGCACGATCTTCGGCTAGTGGGTTCTTCAAGACACGCGATGGCATCATCCGAAATCACGCTCGAGGCCGTGCCTTCCATTGGCGACGTTTCCGCTGAGGGTTGGGACGCCTGCGCCAATCCTGCTCGTGTCTGCAACGGCAAGGACGCGGGAACTTCATCCGGGCTGGCCGGCGCCTCCATCGCGCTCTCAAAACCGGCCTATAACCCCTTCGTCTCCCATGCCTTTTTGTCAGCAGCGGAGAATTCGGGTTCAGCAACTGCGCGGACCGGCTGGGGAGCACGGCATCTCGTTGCCAAGCTCAACGGCCGCGTCGCAGGCGTTGTGCCCTGCTATCTGAAATCGCATTCGCAGGGCGAGTACGTTTTCGACCGCGGCTGGGCCGACGCCTATCAGCGCGCTGGCGGGCGCTACTATCCCAAGCTGCAGGTCTCGGTTCCCTTCACACCGGCAACCGGCCCGCGCCTTCTGATCCGCGACGGGGTTGATCGCGAGCGCATTGCCTCCGCGCTGGCGAGCGGGCTGATCGCGTTGTGTGGGGTGAGCAAGGCCTCCTCGGTCCACGTCACCTTCGCGCGCGAGGCCGAATGGAAGCTGCTCGCCGAGCACGGCTTCCTGCAACGGACCGACCAGCAGTTCCACTGGCACAACGATGGCTTCGCGACCTTCGACGACTTCCTCGCCACCCTGAATTCGCGCCACCGCAAATCGATCAAGCGCGAGCGGCGCGATGCGCTTGCCGCCGGCATCAGCATCCACTGGCTCACCGGAAGCGACATCACCGAGGAGGCCTGGGACGCGTTCTTCGAGTTCTACATGGAGACGGGCTCGCGCAAATGGGGCCGCCCGTATCTGACGCGCGAATTCTTCTCGCTGATCGGCGAGACCATGAGCAACGACGTGCTGTTGGTGATGGCCCGCCGCAATCACCGCTGGATTGCGGGCGCCATCAACTTCATCGGCTCGGACACGCTGTTCGGCCGCAACTGGGGCGCGGTCGAGCATCATCCGTTCCTGCATTTCGAGGTCTGCTACTACCAGGCCATCGACTTTGCGATCAAACACGGCTTGACGCATGTCGAGGCCGGCGCGCAAGGCGAGCACAAGATCGCGCGCGGGTATCTGCCGCGAACGACGCATTCGGCGCATTTCATCGCCGATCCAGGCCTGCGCCGGGCCATCGACGATTACCTCAAGCGCGAGCGCGCCTATGTCGCGGAAGCCGGCCGCGAGCTCGCCGATCTGGGCCCGTTCCGCAAGGGCGCCGAAGAGGCGCCTTGACGGCTTCTTCGAGGTGATGACAGTAAGGCCGCAACTTCAGGAGCTGCCGCATGACCGCCTACGATCCCAACAATATCTTCGCAAAGATCCTGCGCGGCGAATTCCCCTGCTACAAGGTCTACGAGGACGAGCACGTGCTCGCGTTCCTCGACATCATGCCGCGCTCGCCCGGCCATACGCTCGTCATCCCGAAAGCCCCGGCCCGCAATATCCTCGACATCAAGCCCGACGACTACGCCCATGTCGCGCGCGGCGCGCACAGGATCGCTGCCGCCGCGATGAAGGCGTTCGATGCCGACGGCATCACCGTGCAGCAGTTCAACGAGCCCGCCGGCGGCCAGGTCGTGTTTCACCTGCACATGCACGTGATGCCGCGCCACGACGGCGTCGCACTGCTGCCGCCGGCGAGCCGCAAGGAAGACGGCAAGGTGCTGGAAGAGCATACGGCGAAGCTGATCGCGGCGTTGAAGGGCTAGGTCCTTCCCCTCGGCAACGACGACGGTGAGACCGTCACTCCGTCTCGAAATCCCCGGCCTGCGGCGCGGCAAGCGGCGTGAACTCGCAGCGGTCCGGCTTGATGTCGATCAGCGGCGTGTTGTCGATGCAGTCGAGGCCGCGCACCAGGATGGTGTTGCCCTCGATGCCGACCAGCTTGACGATCGAGGTGCCTATCGGATTGGGCCGCACCGGCGAACGCAGCGAAAACGTGCCGCGGGTCTTTTCGTTGTTCTTCGGGCTCTGCAGGATGATGTCGCGACGCGACCGGTCGAGCCAGTAGAGCACTTCGAGATTGCTGTAGAAATCGACGCCCTTGATCGCCGGCACGAAGGGCTCAAAAATCTCCAGCCGGCACACGGGGCCGTCATGCCGCCCCTGCCGCGGCGTCTCCAGCCGCGAGGTCCAGGGCGTGCGGATCCGGCCGATGAAGACCAGGCCGGCGTCCTGCGTCGCCGGCAGCTCGATCGCGACCTCGCCTTCGCGGAGCTCATTTTCGCGAACCATTTTTCTGTTCCTTGCTGTTCGAGCAGAGTCTAACCGATCAGCGCGCTGCGGCAAACACGGCTCTCTCCCCTCATCCTGAGGAGCGCGGAACGCGCGTCTCGAAGGATGAAGGCCACCAGCCGGGGCTGCATGGTTCGAGACGGCCGCTCCGCGGCCTCCTCACCATGAGGAGCAGCAGCTACCCCAGCCACCACCTGCCGGCCAGCATGAACAGCTCGCCGGTGACGACGCCGGCAAAGATCGAGCGGCGTGTCAGCATGAAGACGATGAAGCCCGCAACCACCGCGCCATAGCGTAGCACGTCCGGCACGCTGGCGAGCGCGCCCGGCGGCTGGACCACGATCTGGGCGATGACGCCGGCCAGGATCGCGGTCGCCACCGCCCTCACCCAGACCAGAAGCTCCGAGCCCTCGTCGATGCCGCCGCCGAACCACAGGCCCAGCATGCGCCATATCTGGTTGGGAATAACGCCGGCCACGAACAGCACGGCAAGCGCATGCCAATCGCCGATGAAGGCACTCATGTGCGCGCCTCCCGCCAAAGATGAACGCCATAGGCGATGGTGCCCGCCACGACACCGCTGACGAGGATGTCGAGGCCGCTGTTCATCTTCGCGGCCAGCGGATAGAGCACGAGCCCGAGCACCAGCGCGACGACGTCGGCGATCTCGCGGCTGTTGCGCGCGGTCGAGAACAGGAACGACAACGGCGTGAGCAGCAGGATCGCCGCGCCCAGCGTCTGCGTGAGGTTGGCGGCGAGGAAATAGCCGACCGTATTGGCAGTCAGGCACACCGAGACCAGGCCGCAGCCGAGCCCGTGGACGAAGGCAATGCGTCGCTCGCGCGGCACCTGCGGCAGGAAGCGATGGCATTCGACCCACAGTGTCACGGCGGTGAGATGCGCCGCGAAGATCATTTCGCGCCGTTTTGTCGTCGGCGTGCGCATCAGCGGCAGGACCGACACCACCATCGGAAACAGCCGGATGGCGCTGACCGTGACGGCGATCGCCGACTGGATGATGGTCGCCCCGGAGCCAAGCGTGGTGATCAGGATGATCTGCGCCGGCCCCGCCCAGACGAACAGCGTCGAGGCCAGCGCCCACGCCAGGCTGAAATGCGTGTCGTGGGCGAGCGCCCCGATGCCGAGATAGGTCACGAACAGCACGACGGTGAGGATGGTCTGCGTGATCGAGCGCAGCCCCCACGCAAAAGCGCGGAAGGCACTGTGCCATTCAGGTGAATCGAGCGGAGGAAGCGCCACGGAGAGACTTGGTCGGGAGAGGAATCGTGCCTGCATAACGGGCAATACGAAGCGTCACGTCAAGGAACCAGGCGGCGGGGCTGGCATGCACGCGCACCAACCGCCCGTCATTCCGAGCGCGACCCGGAAGCCCCTACCCCGTAACGCCCCTGTTCTTCAGCACGAAGCAGGCACCGCCGGCTCTACGGATGCGGTTGCAGAGATCATCCGCCTCTGGCCGCGTATCGGCACCGATGCGCACCTGATAGAAGGTGTGGGTGCCGCGGCTGCGCATCACCGAGGAAAGCAAGCTCGGGTCGCGATCGCCGACCACCGAGCTCAGGCGCGTGACCGCGCGGGAATACATCGCGAGCGCCTTGTTGCGGTCGAAGCCGGCGGCGAGCTGCACGCCCCAGATCTTCGCGGCGGCAAGCTCGACGTGCTGCTCGAGCCCGGCGACGAACGGGTTGGGCGCGCGCTTGAGCAGCGCCATCAGTTCGCGGCAGCTCGTCGGCGGTGAGCTTTGCAGCGTCTTGCCGCCGCGCCCGGCCGCCTTCCAGTCCTCGACTGTCGAGCCGGTGATGGCGACGACGTAGTTGCGCGTCTGCTCGGGCATGCCGCCGGTGCCGGCGAGCCACTCCAGCACGCGGCGGGGACCGGCATTGTAGGCGGCCGCCGCAAGCCCGAGATTGCCGAACTGGCTGCGCAGCTCGTTCAGGAATTCCGCCGATTTCGGCAGCGCCTGCACCGGATTGAAGGGATCAAGCAGCCCGCGCTCGCTCGCGGTGCCCGGCATGAACTGCGCGATGCCCTGCGCGCGCTCACCGCTGCGCGTCACCGGGCCGACCGCGTCGCTCTGGAACCGGCTCTCCTGCCAGATCACGCGGGCAAAGAATTCGAGCGGCAGGCTGGCATCGCGCGCCGCCGCCTCGATGATCAGGCAGATCGATTCCCGCGTGTCGCTCTCGCGCGCCGCCTCCGCGGGCTTTGCCGGCGGCATCGCGAGCTCCTCGACGCTCGGCACGGCGACGTCAGTCTTCGCTGGCGAATTGTCCCAGGCCGCCGCCGGCGCAACCAAGAACAGCGAGGCGGCGGCCTGGCAGAGCGCATATCGGGCTCGTGTCATTGGCAGGTACCGGCGATATCGGGCAGATCGGCTTGAACTCCAAGGCCCTTGAACTTCAAGGCACTTGAACTCCAAGGCACTTGAACTCCAAGGCCAAGCCAACTAGCAACTGGCGGCATAATCAACGCAGGCCGGGGCGGAATGGCAACAATCTATTTTGATCTCGACGGCACGCTGACCGATCCGAAGCCGGGGATCACCCGCTCGATCCAGTATGCGCTGGAACGGCTCGGACAGCACGTCCCGAGCGAAGACGATTTGACCTGGTGCATCGGGCCGCCGCTGCATGCGAGCCTCAAGAAGCTCACCGGAACCGACGAGCTCGCCGACCGGGCGCTGCTGCTCTATCGCGAGCGCTTTGCCGATATCGGTCTGTTCGAGAACGAGGCGTATTCCGGGATCGAGGAGACCCTGTCCGCGCTCTCTGCGACGGGTGCGCGCATGTTCGTGGCGACCAGCAAGCCGGCGGTGTACGCGACCCGGATCGTCGATCATTTCGGCCTCAAGCGTTATTTCGAGCAGGTGTTCGGATCCGAGCTCGACGGCACGCGCGTCGACAAGGGCGACCTCCTGGCTTACGCGCTCGACACCGCCAGGGTCGATCCGCAAACGGCTGTCATGATCGGCGACCGCAGCCACGACGTGGTCGGCGCCCGGAGGAACGGCATGACGTCCATCGGCGTGCTCTATGGCTATGGCAGCGAGGCTGAGCTCAGGGAGGCCGGGGCGCATCATATCTGCGCCGCGCATCCCGAGCTGCTCGCCCATTGCGCGACGCGCGCCGCGTGAACGTCAGGCACTGACGATCGCGATCCGCCGGTCAGCTCGCTGCCGCCGCGATATCCGCAGGCTCGACGCTGTCGACCGGCAGCGCGAACTGCTCGACCCGCTTATACGGCCTCTTGTTGAGCAAGAGCCGCGTCACGTCGGGCCGCGAATAGTGCCCGGCCGGATCGGCGGCGTTCTTGGCGACGCCGATGGCGCCGAGATCGATCTCTGCGACCAGAAGCCCTTCCTGATCCGGCGCCAGCTTGTCGCCGATCTGGCTGCCGTCGGGGCCGTAGATCGCGGCAAAGCCGCCACCGGCATGCAACAGCGCATGCTTGTCCGGCCGGTCGCAGAGCTCATCGATCATCGCCTGAGAGACGGTCGCGCAAGGCGCAAGCACGAAGCACGAGCCCTCCACCGCATAGACGCGCGACGCGGCGTTGTTCACCTCTGCTCCCAAGGCGGGCGCGAAAGGATCATAGAGCGAGAAGCTCGGCCAGGACGCCACATGCACCTGCTCGTTCTGGGCGTACATCGCGTATTTCGACAGCGGCTGGAGATGCTCCCAGCAGCACAGCGCGCCGAGCCGTCCGATGTCGGAGCGGTCGTGGACGGCAAGATCGCTGCCGTCGCCTTCGCCATAGACGGTGCGCTCGGCGTGGGTCGGCCTCAGCTTGCGACGCTTTGCAATGGTCTCGCCATCAGGTTCCGATCAGCCATTGCGCGATGTAGAGGCTGCCGCCGTCGCGCTCGGAGAGCCCGATGACCGCGGTCAGGCCGGCTCTGCGCACGGCCTGCCGCAGCTTTTCGGCCTGCGGGCTGTCGTAGGCGAGCGAATTGTCGAAATAGCGCTGCACGAAGCCGCGGCCGATCGACCAGGCCGGCGAGTCCAGCCAGATATGCCAGGGGTATCCGGGGATGAACACCTCCGGGAAAGCGATTAGCTTCGCACCCTTTCCTGCGGCCTCCTCGATCAGCGCGATCGACTTGTCGACCGACGCATCAAGGTCGAGCCAGGCCGGCGCCGCCTGCACCACCGCGACCCTGTATTTCGGATGTTCGATGCCCATTCCCGCCTCCATGCTCCCTGGGACAGGGCCGCTTTCCAGTTGATCGAAGGCCCAAGTCCGATGCAATCTTCCGACGCAGTCTATTGAGCCACGGCCGGACGACGCCTGCTCGACCGCCATGGCATGAAAATTCGACCGGGACGACGGCGTGGTATGTGAAAGGAAGGCCTGCCGATGACCATCCAGTTCACGACGGACGGCAGCCCCGGCCACCGGCGCCTGGCGCTCTGGCAGGACATCGTCTGCGACGTCTTCGTCGAGCTCGACTGCAAGTCGGATCTCGGCAGCGCCTTCCGCGGCTCGGTGACACAAGCCTCCCTTGGGCGCGCGGTCTGTTCGGATGTCTGCTCGGACCGTCAGCACGTCTTCCGCACGCCGTCACGGATCGCCCGCTCGGATCTCGACTTCGTCCTGATCGCGCTGGGCAATCAGGGCGTCGGCGGCGTGGTGCAGGATGGCCGCGAGACCGTGATCCATCCCGGCGAATTCGCCCTCTACGACACCACACGGCCCTATGAGCTGAAGTTCGATCACGCCTTCACGCAGACCATCTTCAAGGTGCCACGCGAAATGCTACAGCGGCGCCTCGGAGCCACCGAGGCTCTAACGGCGATATCGTTCGGCGACGCACCGCTGCAAATGCTCGCTTACGATTTCATCTTCAAGCTTTGCCACACCGCCGATCAGATTGATCCGCAGCATGCCGTCGCGCTCTCCGAGCAGGCGGTCGATCTCGTCGCCATGGCGCTGAGCGAACGGCTCGGCAAGACGTCACTGCCCTCCTCGACGCATCGCTCGGCCCTACTCTACCGGCTGAAGATGCATATCCGCAGTCATCTCGCCGAGCCCGATCTGTCGTTGTCGGATACCGCAGCCGCGCTGGGCATCTCGCCGCGCTATGTCAACGATCTCCTCAGCCGGGAGCACACCTCATTCCAGCGCTATGTGCTCGCAGAGCGGCTTGCCCAATGCAGGCGCGATCTCGCCTCGCCCGCGCTCGCAGGCCGTCAGGTCGGCGAGATTGCGTTCGCCTGGGGCTTCAACGACCTTTCGCATTTCGGTCGCGTCTTTCGCGAGCATTTCGGAATGTCGCCGCGCGACTTCCGGCAGAGCCAATTGCCGCACTAGACTGGAAATGATTTGATGCTTTGCGCCAATCTTGCGGTCCGTTTTCGCACAAGGACCGTCCGGCTGATCCTGACGCTCGTGCGCAGCGCTGCGCTGGCGTTGGCACTTTTTGTCTGCACCTCCGGCTCCATGGCCCAGGAGGGGACCACCAAGCTGGAGACCACCAAGCTCCGGGTCGCGACTCGAATAGTGCCTCCCTTGGTCATCGAGAAGAACGGCACCCTGAGCGGCTTCAGCGTTGAGCTCTGGAACGGCATTGCGGAGCGGCTGCATCGCGAGACCGAGTACGTCATCACGCCCGACGTCGCTGAGTTGCTTGCGGCCGTGGAAAGCGGGCGGGCAGATCTCGGAATCGCAGCCATCTCGATCACATCCGAGCGGGAGAACAGGTTCGACTTCTCCCAACCGATCCTGAATTCGGGACTGCAGATCCTGGTGCGCGGTACCGCCGCCAATGTCGAGCCGAATCCGCTGCTCGAGTTCGTGGAGCTCTTCTTCTCCCGCACTCTCCTGATCTGGCTTGGCATTGCGCTGCTCCTGATCCTCATTCCGGCGCATCTGATTTTCCTGGTGGAGCGACATCATCATAACGGAATCATCCCAACCAGCCGGTATTTTCCGGGAATCTTCCATGCGATGTTTTGGGCTGCAGGCACGCTGGCGACCCAGGCGGATCAAATGCCCCGGCACTGGATCGCTCGCATCGTCGCCGTGTTGTGGATGTTCACGGGCGTGGTCTTCGTAGCCTTCTATACGGCGCAACTGACGGCATCGCTGACGGTCCAGCAGATCAGGGGACCGATCAACAGTCCGCAGGATCTCGTCGGCAAGCGCGTCGGCACGACACGGGGAAGCACGGCCACACTCTATCTGAACGAGGTCAAGGCCGAGGTCCGCGAATTCGATAAAGTCGATGACCTCTACAAGGCCCTGCTGGACCAGGAGGTCGACGCGGTCGTCTTCGATTCACCTGCGCTGCTTTATTACACAACCCACGACGGCAGAGGATTGGCACGGACCGTCGGCAGTGTCTTCCATCGGGAAGACTACGGCATCGTCTTTCCGACCGGCAGCCCGCTGCGCAAGCACGTGAACGAAGCGCTTCTCGCACTGCGCGAGAGCGACGCGTATCAGCGGATTCACGAGGAATGGTTCGGCAAGCGCTAGGCCGATCCGACGCGCTCGGAGGAGCCACCACAGATCCCCGCCGTTTTCGACGCCTCGCGGACCGACGCAATTTATCCAATACGAGCGTCGCGCGCGATGCCGCCGATGTGACCGATCGTGAAGCCGCGGGAGATTGCGGCGCCGCGAGGCGAGCCTCACCTATGCTTGGTGGCAGGTTCCATCGGGGAGAACGCAATGCGTCCCATCTTGCTTTTGAGCCTTCTGATCGCGTTGTCGAGTGCTGCCAACGCCGCGCCGGTGCATCACACGCACCGGCACTATGCCGTTGACCCTGCCGCTCGCGTGTTCAGGGATCCCATGTCGAGCTATGGCTATGCGCCGCCTCGGGCGCCGGCCCCCTATCTGTACGCGCCGAGCTATCAACCCGATGCGACGTATGACAGCCCCTACAAGAATTGGGGCGGCTAGCTGATATCGCGTGCAGCCGGTCGTTTCGCACGGTTGCGCGTCACGCATTGACGTGCGTCAAGCCGAGGTTTCCCGAACGTGCCATGGTGCACGCGCGAGGATCATCGATGCGCCGATTTGCCATGAAGGCACTGTTCACCGCCCTCCGGCTCAACCGAGAGGACAGGACGCGGATCGATTGGGATCGCAATGTCCTGATCTTCTCGACGGCGGTCACTGCGGGTCTGATCACGCTCTACGTCTTCGGCAAGGCGACGGCGCGCTGGTAGCAGCCTCTCCACTTCGGCTCAACCTTTCAGCATGCGCGTGTATTGGCGCGGCGTCATGCCACTCAAGGCACGGAAGCGCTGCGTGAAGTGACTCTGGCTGCTGAACCCGCAGGCGAGCGCGACCTCGGCAAGTGGAATATCGACTGTCGCCAACAGTTGCTTCGCGCGCTCGATACGACGGCGTAAAACAAAGCCGTGCGGGGTTTCACCCGTGGCACGCTTGAACATGCGCGCGAAATAATACGGGCTGAGCTCGGCGACCCCAGCAAGATCCTCGATGCCGAGTGGCCGGTCGAGATGGGTTTCGACAAAGTCGGTGATGCGTCGCAGTCGCGCCGGCGGGATACCGCCACGCGTCCGCAGCGCTGCCGGACCACGCGTGGTGAGGCGCGCGACCACATAGGCAAGGAGCGTCTGCGCGGCATGGCCAAGCGTCACCCGCTCCGCCGGCTCATCCCAGGCAAGAGGCAGCATGGCCTGGCGTATCAACGTCTCGATGTGGGGATCGCGAAAATACGTCTCATCGCGCAGGTCGATGGCGGCAGGATCGGCGTGAAGCGCCTCCACGGCGGCGCGCTCGAAGGCCGCGCGCGCGACATAAAGGTGGAACATGGCGATGGGACCGCTGACGTCCCAATCGCTGGTGAGACCGCGCGGCATGGTGCAGAGGCTGCCGGCGCCGTGACTGCCGATGCGCTCCCCGTCGCGACGACGATAGATGCCTTCGCCGCCACGCAGATAAAGGCTAATCGTGTGATGGTTGGGCGCGGCGTAGCGCGTGAAGGCCGTCTCGTCGCGCTCCCACAATGCCACCGCCAGGCCGCCGCCGAGCGCGACGGCGCTCCGCAACGACACATGGGCACCCTTGAGGCAGTCGAAGACGGTGAATCCCTGGAGACCGGACATCGCTAGCCGTATGGCGGTTGAAGACGCGTCCGATTAGAGCAAAAGAGCCATCGCGCCACAACGTCAGGCGCCTCGGACGCCGCGCTTTTGGAGCAAGATCCTGACAAGAACAGGCAGCGTTGCGACAGACAAGCTAGCAAGAGCCGGACTAGGGATCGCGGACTCCAACGATCGAGTGCCATGACCGCTCTGCTCTTCATCACCGTCGTCCTTGCCTGGGGCTTCACCTGGTTCGCGATCAAGCTGCAGCTCGGGATCGTCGCTCCGGAAATCTCGATCCTTTGGCGTTTCGCTCTCGCGACGGCCTTGATGTGGGCTGGCCTTGCGGCAACAGGGCGGTTGCAGCGCGTCGACTTGCAGCAGCATGGCTGGTTCGCGGCCATGGGCATCTGCCTCTTCTGCGTCAACTATATCCTCACCTATGCCGCGATCGGCCATGTCGCGAGCGGCGTCGCCTCCGTCATCTTCACGACGGTCACGATATTCAATCCGCTCAACCAATGGCTCTTCCGGGGCGAGCGCCCGAGCCGGCGCATCCTCAGCGCCGGTTTGCTGGGAATGGTCGGCATCATCCTCCTTTTCGGCGAGGCGTTCGCGGGCGTTGCGGTCGATGCCGGCACGGCGCTCGGCGTTGCGCTGCAGCTCGCCGCGGCGCTTGTCTTCTCGCTCGGCAATTTCGCCTCCTTGCGTGCCACGGCGAACGGGACGAACCTTCCCAACGCCGTCGCCCGGGCCATGACGTGGGGCACGGTCTTCCTCGCTCTCTTCTGTCTGGCACAAGGCGCGACCTTCGTGATCGACCCCTCGCCCACCTACCTCCTCAGCCTGCTCTATCTCGCGGTGATCGGCACGATCGCGGCGTTTCTCGCCTATCTCTCGCTGGTGGCGCGGTTGGGTGCCGATCGCGCCGCTTATGTGACGGTGCTCTACCCCGTGGTCGCGCTCGCCGTCTCCAGCGCCTTCGAGGCCTACCCCTGGTCGCCCTGGTCGATCACCGGATTGGCACTCGTTGGCCTCGGCAATGTCGTCCTCTTCGTGCGCCTGCCGCCGAGCCGAGCCGCGACTTTGGAGCGAGCCGCGACGCGGGCTTGATGTCCTGCTGCGCCCGGGGGACGGCTACGGCAGCATTCGCCGCTTCATCCCACCCTGCCCGCGCGTCCGCCGCACAACCTGTGCGTGGCTTAACCATTTGGCATGCCTGCCACTTGCCCTCGCGCACTGGTTGCGCTTGATTTGCGGCGGGGATTTTAGGGGCATTTCATGCGAATATTTGGAATTGTGGCGCTCGGCGTCATGCTGGGCGGCTGCGCGTCGGTCACGCGCGGCACGACGGAAAACATCGCCATTTCATCAACACCATCCGGCGCCGAGGCGGTTGTTTCGGGACTTGACGTGCCGACCACCTGCACCACGCCATGCTCGGTCGTTGCCAAGCGCAACGCCGATATTTCCATCACCTTCCAGAAGCCGGGTTACGAGTCACAGGTGGTCCAGCTGCAACGCGACATCCCGGGCACCGGAGCCGCCGGCTTTGCCGGCAATCTGCTGCTGGGAGGTGTCGTGGGCATGGGCGTCGACGCGGTAACGGGCGCGGCAACCGACCACAAGCCCAATCCAGTCATCGTCACGATGCAGCCTTCGGCTCCGCCGCCGCGCGCGCCGGCGCCGGCTGCGAGAAAGCCGCGTCCGCCGAAGGCGCCCGAAGCCGGCACCTAAGCCTGCTCCGCAGATCGACAAAAAAGGCCGGCTCTTCAGCCGGCCTTTTTCAATTCATGACGCTCCCGATCAAACCTTGACCAGCGGCCCCTTGGAGGTCGGCCCCTTGGAGGGGCCGCCGGGACCGCCCGGCTTGGACTTGCCTGACGGCGGGCGCTTGCGGGTGCCGGGCAGCTTCTCCTGCTTCGGCGTGACCGGGCCCTCGACGAACTCGAAGCCAATCTTGTCCTTCTCGGCGTCGGCCTCGTCCTTGACCAGCACGACGCGGACATGGCCGCCGCCCTTGAGCTTGCCGAACAGGACCTCGTCGGCGAGCGGCTTCTTGATGTGCTCCTGGATCACGCGGGCCATCGGCCGCGCGCCCATCTGCTCGTCATAGCCGTGCTTGATCAGCCAGGCCTTGGCCTCCTCGGAGAGCTCGATCGTGACGTCGCGGTCGCCGAGCTGGGCCTCGAGCTGGAGCACGAACTTCTCCACCACCATGCCGATCACATCGGCATTGAGATGGGCGAAGGAGACGATGGCGTCGAGACGATTGCGGAACTCCGGCGCGAACTGCCGGTTGATCGCCTCGTGGTCGTCGCCTTCCCGCTTGGAGCGGGTGAAGCCGAAGGCCTGCCTGGCAAGGTCGGCCGCGCCGGCATTCGTGGTCATGATCAGGATCACGTTGCGGAAGTTGACCTGCTTGCCATTGTGATCGGTGAGCCGGCCGTGGTCCATGATCTGGAGCAGCACGTTGTAGAGATCGGGGTGCGCCTTCTCGATCTCGTCGAGCAACACCACGCAATGCGGATGCTGGTCGACGCCGTCGGTGAGCAGACCGCCCTGGTCGAAGCCGACATAGCCGGGAGGCGCGCCGATCAGGCGCGACACGGTGTGCCGCTCCATGTATTCGGACATATCGAAGCGCAACAGCTCGACGCCGAGGCTGGAGGCAAGCTGCTTTGCGACTTCGGTCTTGCCGACGCCTGTGGGCCCTGAGAACAGGTAGCAGCCGATCGGCTTCTCCGGTTCGCGCAGGCCGGCACGCGCCAGCTTGATCGAGGCGGACAGCGACTCGATCGCCTTGTCCTGCCCGAACACGACGCGTTTCAAGGTCTGCTCGAGATGCTTGAGCACCTCGGCATCGTCCTTCGACACGCTCTTCGGTGGGATCCGCGCCATCGAGGCGATCGTGGTCTCGATCTCCTTGATGCCGATCGTCTTCTTGCGCTTGTTCTCGGCAACCAGCATCTGCGCCGCACCGGATTCGTCGATCACGTCGATCGCCTTGTCCGGCAGCTTGCGGTCGTGGATGTAGCGCGAGGAGAGCTGCACCGCGGCCTCAATGGCCTCGTTGGTGTATTTCAGCCGGTGGTAGTCCTCGAAGTACGGCTTCAGCCCCTTGAGGATCGCGATCGCGTCCTCAACCGTCGGCTCGTTGATGTCGATCTTCTGGAAGCGCCGCACCAGCGCGCGGTCCTTCTCGAAATGCTGACGGTATTCCTTGTAGGTGGTCGAGCCCATGCAGCGGATAGTGCCCGAGGCGAGTGCCGGCTTGAGCAGGTTCGAGGCGTCCATCGCGCCGCCCGACGTCGCACCCGCACCGATCACGGTGTGGATCTCGTCGATGAACAGGATGGCGTTGGGATGCGCCTCGAGCTCCTTCAGCACCTGCTTCAGGCGTTCCTCGAAGTCGCCGCGATAGCGCGTGCCGGCGAGCAGCGTGCCCATGTCGAGCGAGAACACGGTTGCCGCCGCCAGAACCTCCGGCACCTCGCTGTCGACGATGCGCTTTGCAAGGCCTTCCGCGATCGCGGTCTTGCCGACACCGGCCTCGCCCACGAACAACGGGTTGTTCTTCTGCCGGCGGCAGAGCACCTGGATGGCGCGGTTGATCTCGGAATTGCGGCCGATCACCGGATCGATCTTGCCGTCGCGCGCCTTCTTGTTGAGATTGACGCAGTAGGTCTCGAGCGCCTCGCCTTTTTTCTTGGAGTCCTCGTTGCCCTTTGTCTCGGTTTCCTCGTCGACGCCGCGAACGGGGCGCGCCTCCGAGACGCCCGGCCGCTTGGCGATGCCGTGGCTGATGTAGTTGACCGCGTCGTAGCGCGTCATGTCCTGCTCTTGCAGGAAATACGCGGCGTGGCTCTCGCGCTCGGCGAAGATCGCGATCAGAACGTTCGCACCGGTCACTTCCTCACGACCGGATGACTGCACGTGAATCACGGCGCGCTGGATCACGCGCTGGAAACCGGCCGTCGGCTTGGCGTCGTCGGCTCCGTCCGTCACCAGATTTTCGAATTCGGTCTCAAGATAGTTGACGAGACTGGTGCGCAGCTTGTCGAGATCGACGCTGCAGGCCCGCATGACGGCTGCTGCGTCGGAGTCATCGATCAGCGACAGCAGCAGATGTTCGAGCGTCGCGTATTGGTGGTGACGCTCATTTGCGATCGCCAGCGCACGATGCAGGGATTGTTCAAGGCTTTGAGAAAAAGTCGGCATTCGCGTCCTCTGTGGCCCCCACCATCATGATCGCCATCGCCCGGTCAGGCAACAACAACCTTTGTCACATATAGTTATACAAGATCGCGGCGAAAGAGCGGTTCCGCGACACAGGACTCATGCGCGGTATTTTCGATGCAAAACCCGTTCCGATTTGGGCGGAGGTGACCCCAGGACTCGGGAGGCGCCTACTTCTTTTCCATCACGCATTGCAGCGGGTGCTGGTGCTTGCGGGCAAAATCCATCACCTGTGTGACCTTGGTCTCGGCGATCTCGTAGGTGAAGACGCCGCATTCGCCGATGCCATGATGGTGGACATGCAGCATGATCTTGGTCGCTGCCTCGATGTCCTTGTTGAAGAACTTCTCCAGCACGAGAACCACGAACTCCATCGGAGTGTAGTCGTCGTTCAGGATCAGCACCCGGTAAAGGTTGGGTCGCTTGGTCTTGGGCTTGACCTTGGTGATGACCGAGGTGCTCGGGCCGGACGGACCATTAGAACGGTTCTCGTCATTGCTCATCCGCGGAGCATAGGCGACGGCTGACGTGGGCAGATCGAGGCTGGAAGTTAGTTGCGGCATGGCACAGGCGTTCAAAATCCCCACGGAAGCGTATGGCAGCCCGCCGCGCTGCTCCGTCGTCGGAGCCTCGCATAGGCGAGCCGTCTTGTTCGATCGCCGCTCCCGACCGGTCCGGTCCTCACCGGAACGGCATCAAGGAATATGGGCCTGCCCCCGACCCGCCGCAAGCGTGCAAAGGCTCGACCAATGCGGCCGCAGCGGTCCCGATTCCCGGTCACTGGCGATCCTGACCAAGGTTAATCAATCCGGACCCATTTGACAAAAAAATCCGATCGGCAGGAACCCGGCGTGAATCCCCTGGCGGCCGCGGACCGAACACACCTCCGGTTTTCTACGGTCGAATTAACCAGCCCGCTCTTCACCGACAAAGCACCTCGCTGGCGATGTCATGAACCGCAGCGATCATCAAGCCAGTGTGCGCAAGCAACAGCTCGACGGTTTCGACAATTCCAGTCGACGACGATCCGACACCGTTCTGCGGGACTGCGCGAGCAGCTCGGCAAGTTCTGCATGCTGACCAGCTCGCCTCAGATTGTGACGACCTTCAACACGATCGATACCGCGCTCAGCAAGCTCAGGGTCTCGCAATAGCCCACGCGAACCCACCCACGAAAAAAGCCCGGCTGAACCAGCCGGGCTCTTCCGATTCCAAGACTTGACGAAGTGTTAGTGAGCGGCCGGGGTGAACTTCGAGACGATGGTCTCGACCGGCTTGAACGCCTGCTTGGCGAGGTCGTTGTAGAGGCCGGCGATCTTCTGCGATTCCGCAACGAAGGTCTCGTAGGCGGAGCGTGCGAAATCGGTCTGCGCTTCCAGCGCCTTGTCCAGCGACTTCACGCCGGAAAGCTTCTCAACGAAGGACTTGGTGTCCTCGAACGACTTCTTGGTGTAGTCGCCATAGGCGCTGGCGATCGCCTGGAGGCCGTGCTGCACCGAGCTCGCAGAGGCGACGCACTGCTCGAACTGCTCTTTCCCGTAGTTCTGAAAGTCTTCAACCTTGAACATCATGGAATCCTTTTTTCCCTGGCTCTCGTCCGGAAGCCTTAGATTTCTCAAGCCTTGGATATCTCAAGTCTTGGTTCTCTCCTTGGGGCCGCCTGACGCTGCCCACAAATAGTGCAACGCACAAAAAAGTCAAGAATCTTTGTGCGACGCACAATAATACGTGCAACTTGAGATGATTCCCGGATATCTACGCAAGGGTTCCTTAAGCTTTTGGAAACCGGCCGCCCCTACCCTGATTCCCTGGACGTGTTCAGCTTCCGACAGGCGGTCAAAAGCCGTTTGCGAACATCGCCTTAGCCAGAACAGCGGTTTGAGCCTCGATTGCCGGCGATGAGCGCCGGCGGATTGGCGGCTTAAGCAGGTCATGGTCCCGGATCTGGAGGGCACAATTTTGCCTAACGAACCGGTGATCAAGTCAGAAACGGGGACGGGGTTTCATGCTTCGTAAGAACTGGTCATCCTCGCGCTTGGCGCGGGCTGGGGTTTTCGGGCTTCTTACAGTCACCACCGCAGTCATCTTCACGACCGATGCTGCCGAGGCGCGGCGCCATCGCGGCAGGCATTATGCGCACCGCGTGCATCGCGACTCCGGCGAGAGCTATAGCCCGCAATTCGCCTCGATCATCGTCGACGGCAATTCCGGCACGACGCTGCAAGCGACGAGCCCCGACGGGATTCGTCACCCCGCTTCGCTCACCAAGATCATGACACTCTATTTGCTGTTCGAGCGTCTGGAGTCCGGCAAGGTCAAGCTCGACACCGAGATGCCCGTATCCGAACACGCTGCCGACCAGGATCCCACCAAGCTGGGCTTGCGCCCCGGCCAGACCATCCGGGTCGAGGACGCGATCAAGGGCCTCGTCACCCGTTCCGCCAACGACGCCGCGGTCGTCATCGCCGAATATATCGGCGGCACCGAGGACGATTTCGCCCAGATGATGACGCGCAAGGCGCGTGCGCTCGGCATGTCCAGGACGGTCTATCGCAACGCCTCGGGCCTTCCCAACGACGAACAGAACACGACGGCGCGCGACCAGGCCACGCTTGGCCGTGCGATCCAGGATCGCTTCCCGCGCTACTATCGCTACTTCTCGACCACGGCGTTCAATTTCCGCGGCCGGACGATCACGGGCCACAATCACCTGCTCGGCAGTGTCGAGGGCGTCGACGGCATCAAGACCGGCTATACCCGCGCCTCCGGCTTCAATCTCGTCAGCTCGATTCACCGCGGCAACCACTTCCTGGTCGGCGTGGTCCTGGGCGGCCGCAGCGGCGGCTCACGCGACGCCATCATGCGCAACCTGCTCGCAGAGAACCTCGAGAAGGGCGCCAGCAGCCGCACCGTGGCCGCCATCACCGAGCGCAATGGCGCCGACACCAGCACCGACGTCGCCGATGCCTCCGACACGCCAGCGCGTGCAGCACCGCAGGCCCAGGCCGCCGCAGCCCCCGCCCCCGAAGCGCCCGCGCCGCGCCCCGCCTCACGCCTCGCCACTCTTGCGGCCGCTACCGCGGCCATGCCGCCGGCCGCCAAGCCGGAGCCCAAGGTAGTCGAATCCAAGGTCGAACCCGCGCCGTTGACCAATGGCGTGATCTCGAGCCAGCCGCTCTCGATCATTCCGGGCTCCTCCGAACCCATGAAGCCGGTCAAGGTAAAGACGGTTCAGGTCAAGGCCGGCGCCGTGAAGATCGCCTCCGCGGCCCCGTCGCAGCCGGCACCGCCGATCACCAACACGATCTCCAGCGCGCGTGCCGAAGTCGCGGAAACCTCCGGCGCCGTCGTCGCCAAGGCTGACGTCGTCAACAAGCCGGAGGTCATCGCCAAGCCTGAAGTCGCCCGCAGCGAGTTGCCGCCGCAGCCGCCGGGCTTTGGCACCGGCAACGGCATCCTCGGCGTCCTGCCGGCCTCCAGCGCCGCGGCCCCCGCGCCTGCGCCTGCCGCAAAACTCGCCTCGGCCGAGCCGGCCCCGCAGCCGATCCAGACGAGCGCAACGACCAAGCCGGTCGCCGCGCATAGTGGCTGGATCGTGCAGGTCGGCGCGCTGGAAAGCGAGAACGAGGCGCAGCAGCGCATCGAAGCCGCCCGCAGTTCGGCCCGCGGCCTGCTCAGCAAGGCCGATCCGTTCACCGAGGTCGTCGCCAAGGACAATCGCAAGCTGTTCCGCGCCCGCTTTGCCGGGCTCGAGCGCGACCAGGCGGAGGCCGTCTGCCGCACGCTGAAGCGTGCCGACATCTCCTGCATCACCGTCCGCAACTGACGCCCACCAAATCGATCCGATCCCGATGCCCGCGCCTGGTGCGCGGGCATTGTCGTTTCAGGCAAGTCGTTTGAGACAAGCGCGAAGACTGTTTCGCAACAACCTCTCGTCAACGATTTACGGTTAAGATTTCGCTCAAGGAATCGACCACGCTGACAATGGCGGGCGACATCGGGGCGACGGCAGGCAGAGCAATACGGAGCTGACGCGGTACGGGCGTTTGTAGCGTTAGTTGCCGGAGTTAGCCGTTATGCGTGCGAAGCAGAGTATCCTTGGCCTCGTTTACCCGAGCAGCGAGATACGTCGAGCCCCCCTGGTCGGGATGCAGTTTCTTCATCAAGGTCTTGTGGGCCCGGCCGATCTCCTCGCGCCCCGCTCCCGGCTGCAGGCCAAGGATCTGATAGGCTTCCTCCGCCGTCATTTTGCCGCTCGGCGCCGCGCGACCCTGCCGCCCTGCCGCATCTCCCTGCGCGTTCTGACGCCAGGCGGGAAACCGGCGGTCAAGATAGCTTTCGAGTAGCGCGACGCTCTCCGCGTCGAAGGCGGGGCACATCGCAAGCAGCGCGGCAAGATCGAACTCGTCAAGCGAACGCCCGGCATAAGACCCGGCGACGATCTCGCCCGCAAGCTGGCCGGATTCGTGGTCCAGCCGCATGTCCAGAAATTGCGAGCGGACGCGCGAGGTCTGCCCAGGCGAGCGCGGCGCGCCGCCGAACAGCCCGCCGATATTGCCGAAGGTCGAGTTCGCGAGCGGCGTCCAGCCGAGCAGGCCGGCACCGAAGATGCCGAGCGGGATCGCGACCGCCAGTTCGCCCCGCAGGCCCGTGAAGGCAGCAACCGCCAGCGCCACGACCCCGCCGCCGACCTTGATGGCGCGCGCAAGCACCGCCGGATTGGCGGAACGGAACATCTGCAACAGCAGGTACAGGGTAACGACGGCGACAGCGCCTGCGATCAGGGTCGGCATGATCGGAATATAGTCGCCTTGGTCACAAAAAGCATGCGGGCCGGTTTCGACGCGGACGGCTAGCGCCTCACTTCATCTGCCCGATCAGCTTCGCCGCGCCGCTCGTCGTCTTGGCCAGCCTGAGCAGCGCCTCGCGGCCGCCGGCGGCGTAGGCCGCTGCCGCGCGCAAGAGCTCGCGCAGTTGCGCCGCCGCGCCCGGATCGAACCTGCACCACGCTCCGCCGGTCAGCCGTGCGATCTCGCGGAACGCCTGCTCGGCGGTCGCATCATGACCTTCCTGAAACACGAAGACCGGAACCTTGAGCATGCCGAGCTCGCCCGCCTTGGCACAGAGCTCGTCGACCTTCTCCTCCATGGCATCGCCGACGAAAACCACCGCGCGTACGCCGGAGGATGCCGCTTCGCGCCGTGCCTCCGAAAGCACCCGGCCGATCTGGGTGTCGCCGCCGCGGCAATCGATCTTGCTCATCAGGCGCGCGAGCTTGGTGCTGTCGGAGATCCATCCTGTCGCACGACACTCGTTGAAGCCACGGTAGTAGACGAGGCGGATATCGAGGCTGCCGAGCGCTGCCGCCTCGCGGAACATGTCGGCCTGGAGCGCACAGGCCATGTCCCAGGTCGGCTGCCGGCTCATCGTAGCGTCGAGCGCGAAAATCAACCGGCCCTTCGCACCGGGCGCATGCGGCGACATCGCGCGTGCCTTGGCGACGAAGGCCGCGATGTCGTCGCTGGTGGAGGTCTTTGCCTGCGGCAACCTCTCGTCGGCCTCGGCCCGCGCCGACACGGCATCGCCGCTGCGTGGTTTGGTCGGTTCGCCGGACATCCCTGCTCGCACACTAGACTACATCACCAATATGTGGCGAGCGCGCCATGATCGGTCAATGTGCAAAGGCCCCCGCGGCGGTCAGCAGCGGAGGCCCGGCAGGGCGAAAGTTCGGAGGTCGACGGAAGCGTCAGCTCTTGGAAGGTGCCATCAGCGCGACCGGGCCCGGCTCGAGCACCTTGGGCGGCGCGTTGAGGGTGTCGACGGGCGCCACTTCGCTGTCGGTGTCCGCCAGGAACTTGTCGAGCATGCCCTGGATCGAGTTCTTCGCGTCATCCGGTCCGGTGTCGCGCATGTCGTTATGCTGGAAGTCGGTCTTCACGACGGTGATGCCCGCCTTCTCGCACTCCTCGTCTGTCGGAAGCACGCCAGGATCGGTCTTGAACTGCGGATCCTTCGAGCGGAACGACAGGATCTTGAACTTGCCGGCGGTGACGAAGGGTACGCGCAGATTGTCGAGCGTCACGACCTTCTTGACCTCGTCCGGATACTGCTTGGCGAAATACATGGTGATGTCGCCGCCCATGGAATGGCCGACCATCGTCACCCTGGAATAGTTGGCGTTGGGCTGGACGGTCTTCATGTCATGCAGCGCCAGATGGATGTTGGCCACACCGCGCAGAATTTGCGGCAGGCGGCCGACATAGAGTTCGCCCGGCTTGGTCACCATCGGCGGATCGGTCGGCAGGTCATGCTGCGGGCTCACCACGAGATAGCCACGCATCGCAAAGACGTTGGCGAGGAAGCCATACTCGGTGTTCTTGACGGTGTTGCCGTGGTTGATCACGGCGACCGGCAGCGTGATCAAGCCGCTATCCGCCTGCATTTCGCGGTCACGACGAACGGCGACATCAACCGGCACCGGGCGGTTGTCGCGCGAGGCATCATAGAAGGTGATGGTCTCGTGCTTGATGGCCCACTTCGCCATCGTGAAATAGGCGACGCCTGCAAGGGCGGTGACGGAAACCAGAACGGCAATTCCACGCTTCATCTTCGTCCTCAGCCTCACGCTCAGGCTCTTCTGGCCTGAACTCCCGTTTGAAATTGTATTGCTTGAAGGCTCTTGGGCCCCTTGTCGGTTATTCCTTAATATATGTCACAGCGTCGTGACGGGAAGACCAAAAATTGTGAACCGGCAGCTCTTTCATTGTGCGCCGCACTCGTTTTCTGAGCACGGTATTCCAAGACCACTACGTCAGGTACTATTATCCCTCTGACGCAACCTGTCTGCGCCAGGTTCAATCGCAGATGGTCCCGCCGGTTCCCGTGGAACCCGGGCGCCGATCAAATATCTTTGGTGGAAGTAGCTTCGTACCGCGCCCGGTCAGGCACCGACGATGTCGTGAAGCTCGAGCGGCTTGTCGACCTGGCTGAACCATTCGGCGCGATTGGCGGCGCGGCGGCGGCCGCGCTCGTCGAGCGGCAGCTTGAGCTGGCGGAGCAGGCTCGTCACCTCCTCGCGGGCGGTGACGTGGCCGAGATTGGGCCGCATGCCGAGGGTCGCTTCGTCGATATCGTCGAGGGCGGTCAGGCCGCGCGGGAAAAATTCGCGGTAGACGACGCGCTCGGCAAAGCCGTCGACATAGCGGAAGCCGAGCCGCAGTGACAATTCCTTCAACCCGTCGGCGACGAGCTGCTTGTTGCGTGAGCCCAGCATCGACAGGCGGTTGCGCACGACGATCCAGTCGGTGGTCGAGCCATCGAGCTGGCGGCGCTTGCGCCTGACGTCGCGGACCATCTCGGCATAATGACTCTCGCCGGTCACCGCATAGTTGGCGGGATCGACGGTGCCGAGCACGTCAAAGTCGAGGAAGCTGTCGTTGATCGGGGTGACCAGGGTATCCGCCATCGAGTGCGCGAGCCGCATCAGGTAGCTGTCGGTTCCGGGCGTATCGATGACGATGAAATCGAAGTTGCTCTCGACCGCCGCGACCGCCTCCATGAACTGGAGGAACTCGGAGTTTTCGTTGTCGGCGATCTGCATGGTCTCGCCGAGTTTGATGCAACGATGCACCGGCAACTCGAGGGCGAGGCCGGTACGGCGCCCCCAGGCGGAACGGTTGTTGATGTAACGGGTAAAGCTCTGCTGGCGGCAGTCGAGGTCGATGGTGGCGACGCGTTGGCCGGCCTTCAGCAGCGCGACCGCGATGTGCAGGGCCGTGGTGGATTTCCCAGAGCCACCCTTCTCGTTGCCGAGCACGACAACATGCGCCGAGCCCAATTGGCCTTGGCTAGCCTGCACAAGCATGTAGGAATCCTCAACGCCCCTAACAAATATCTTCAAGTTGACCGGGTCTGCGGTCAAGTGAAATGCGCGACAGGAAATGCAAATCGCAACGCGCGTTTCTTAATCATGAATCGCGCACGTGTTTCGCGTCCATGATCCAGCCCACGCACCCGCGAAACATTCTCTGACTCCTGCACGTGCATGGCGTCCACCCGTGCCGCTTGTTAAGGTTAGCCCTGTCTCGCGGAACGCCGCTCCCGCGGCTACGACTTCAGCAAAGAATCCAGAAGCCGAGAATCCAGAAGCCAAGACTCCAACAGCCAAGAGTCCCGATGCCACGAAGTCCCCTGATCGCCCGCACGGTCCCTGCCCTGCGGCGCAGCCTCGACGTTTTTCACAAGCGCAAGGCCACGGTCGCGCTGGTGCCGACGATGGGCGCGCTCCATGACGGGCATATGTCCCTGGTGCGCCTCGCCAAGCGACGCGCGAACAGGGTGGTCGTGTCGATCTTCGTCAATCCGACGCAGTTCGCGCCGACTGAGGACTTCGGCGCCTATCCGCGCACCTGGAAAGCCGACATTGCAATGCTCGCGGCGGAAAACGTCGACCTCGTCTGGCACCCGACGGTCGAGGCCATGTATCGGGAGGGCTTTGGGACCCGCATCGTGCCGGAAGGACCGGCGCTCGCGGGGCTCGAGGACCGTTTCCGTCCGCACTTCTTTGGCGGCGTAGCCACCGTCGTCGCCAAGCTGTTCACGCAGTGCCGACCGGACGTCGCGATCTTCGGCGAGAAGGACTTTCAGCAATTGCGGGTGGTCACGCAGATGGCCGGGGATCTCGACCTCGGCGTCAAGGTGGTTGGCTCGCGCACGGTGCGCGAGCGCGACGGGCTCGCGATGTCCTCGCGCAACGTCTATCTGTCGGCCGAGGAGCGCAAGCTCGCCCCCACCCTCTACCGTGCCATGAAGGAGAGCGCTGGGCGGATCCGCGCCGGCGAAGCGATCGCGCCGGTGATGGCCGATGGCGCCGGCATGATCGAAAAGTCCGGCTTTGCGCTCGACTATTTTGAAGCGCGCCATGCCGAGACGCTGGCGCCGGCCACCTCGCGCATGGACGGGCCGCTGCGCATCCTGGTGGCGGCGCGGCTCGGCACCACCCGCCTGATCGACAATATCCCGGTGTAGGACGCGTTTTGGCGGCGTCTCAGAGCAAGCCGAGATCGCGCAACTCGCGCCGCATCGGCTCGGGCATCGCCGCGATGGTTCCGGCGGCGGCCTTGCCGAGATCGGGCGGCACGGCATCTTCCGTCAGATAGCGCCAGCCCTGGAACGGCCGCATCGGCCGCGGCGACACCGCGAACACCTTGGGCTGCATCACGATGCGGCAGCGCCCGATGCCGTCCTTGTCGCGGAACGGCTCGATACCGATGATCTTTTCGCGTGCGGCGATCTCGCCCTTGATCACCCAGTAAAGGGAGCCACCCGAGAGGATTTCATCGCCGCGCTTGGGCACCATGCGGGTGACGTGGATATGGCGTTGCGGCAGGCCCTCCTTCTTGGCGGTCTGCATCCGCTCGGCGATCCACTCCTTCAATTCCTTGACGGAGTCGCAGCCGACGGCGAGCTTGATCAGATGTAATGGCATGGCCCAGCATTAGCGGGCCGGCCGCGCCTTTGAAAGCCGAACTAATTGTTATCCGCAGCCGCGGGAGCAGCCGGAGCTGGCGCGGGCTGAGTTGGCGGCGCGATTTGAACCGGCGCGGGCGCAGGCGCACGCGCAGCCTTCGGAGCAGGCGGCTTCTTCGCAGCCGGAGGCGGTGCCGAAGCTTGCGCCGAACTCGCCGCAGCAGGCGCGCGCGGCGCAGCCGGCGCTGCAGCGGTTCCCGACGGCGCCGGCCGGGTGCCCGGCTCCGGCGCCATGATGCTGACCGCCGGCGTCGATGCGGCGCTCGGGAACTCCGCATTGGTCGGCTTGCCAGTCGGCATTGAAGGCGGCAGCGCGGCGACCGCACCCGGCATCGCCGCCACCGGCGTGTTCCAGCTGGATGCGTAGCGCGCGACCAGCCCCTCATAGAGATGGGCGTCCATGTTGGCGGCGACCTGTTGCTGATCCGTCAGCGAACGGAACGCGGCACAGTCGAATTGCGTGCAGCCGTCGCGGGCGACAAGCACTTGCGCAACGAGGCCATAGCGGTCGTGCTCGATGGCCCGCCGCAACGCCTTGAGCTCCGGGGGCAGGTTCTTGCCGGCGGTAGCGGCATCGCCGAGCGCCGTGAGCCGGCTGATCTGGGCCGCAGTGTAGGAGACGGCGGCGGCGACCGCTTCAGGCGAGCCGAACAGCGCCTTCTCGCAGGCCGCCAGAACGGTGTCGCCCGCGAGATCGTCGATGCAGGACAGCGCGGGCAACGCGGCGGTCATTCCGGGCCGCGCGCGGGTTTCGCTCGCGGCTCCTTCTCCGCTCGGTGCATAGGCGCGAATGGTCGCCGCGACCGCTATGCCGATCCCGAGCAGCGTGATCACGGTCAGCGCACCGTTCGCAACCGATCGCTCGGCGCGCAGCAACGTGATCAGAAGGATCAAGCCGAAGAAGCCGGCGGCCGCCAGTGTCAGCCACATCGGAAAGCCCGCTGAGCGCCAGATTTCGTCGGCCCATGCCCAGTTCATGCGCGACGTCCCCTCACGCGAGCCGAGATCAAATTCGGTGATGGCAACTGCCCGCGAAACGACTGCAGCCCGCTCATCATGTTGACTTGAACCGGGCCGTCTGACGGCGGGTCGACATCCAATTCGTCATCACACCCTTGCGTATCGTCACGACAGGGCGAGCTGGCTTTCCTTGGCAACCCGTTCGAAGGCTTCGGTCGAGCTCTTGATCCGATACTGACAATCGTCGCCCTCGGTCGGCAGCAGACGGATGACCTCGTAGGTGCCGCTGGCAGCCGGGCGCGCGATATTGCTGGCCGTGAACAGGACGCGCGCGCCCACGGGGAATTTGTGCTTCAACACCCTCTCCATCACTCAAACAACGCCTGCCGCGCCCACGTGTCCCGCTGCGGCGGCCGGCCAGAAGCCCGGCGCGGTGTATAGCACGCGGCCGGCCTTCTTGGCCAGCGCTATGCCACTATGGCGAATGTGTGATTTTTGTAATCTTTTCAGCACGATAGCGGGCAGACCGCCCGCCAATGGTACCGTCTGGAACCCGCCAACCGCGTCAGGCGCCGTGGGGCAGCTTTCCGTCGGGGCTCGCATTATCCACAGCCTTGGGCAGCTCCTGGGCCAGGATCTGGCTGATCTGGTCCACCGGGATGTTGTAGCGCGCGGCAAGCTGTCTGACCGTGTCGTTGCCGAGCACCTGACGGAGCTGGTCGGCCGAGATCGGCAGGTTCTGGCCATTGCCGAGCCACGACTTGACCTGGTCTCCGAAGCCCGCCTGCTCGAGCTTGGCGACGATGGCGCCCAAGCCGCCCTGGTTGTTGCTGCCCAGCACCTCGTTGAGCACGGCCGGCAGCACCGCTGAGCCAAGCTGGCCGAGCGCGCTGCGGAATGCGGGATTGTTCTCAAGCGCGTCGAAGATTCCCATGGCCCGTCTCCCCTTGCGCCCGATGCGCATTTCCCATTGCCGATTGAGCGCCGCCGGCCGGCCTGCCGTCAAGCCGCGCCCAATCACATTCCTGTCTGCGCGCCGATCCCGCCCCGCCTACGCGGTTTCGAACTTCTCGATGACCAGCGTTTCGGCAAGGCCGTCCCGCGTCCATTCCTGGAATGCGGGCTGCGCCAGCATGGTGTCCATATAGGCGCGCGTCTGCGGCGCAACCTCGATCGCATAGGTGCGGAAGCGATGCACCACCGGCGCATACATCGCGTCCGCCGCGCCGAAGCGGCCGAACAGGAACGGTCCGCCCGCGCCATAGCGCTCGCGGCACTGCTGCCAGATCTCCTGCACGCGCGCGACATTGGCTTGCGCGTCCGCCGACAGCGTCACGGGACGTACCGGCCGATGCAGGTTCATGCCGCATTCGCCGCGCAGCGCCATGAAACCGGAATGCATCTCGGCGCACACCGAACGGGCATGCGCGCGCGCCGCGGCGTCGTCGGGCCAAAGCTTCTTCTCCGGAAAGCGCTCGGCGATGTATTCGATGATGCTGAGCGAATCCCACACCGTGACGTCGCCGTCGACCAGCACCGGCACCTTGCCGGCGCGGCTGAAGGAGATGATGCGTTGCTTGTCCGCGGGATTGTCGGTGTAGAGCGGGATCACGACCTCCTCGAACGGGATGTCGTTGGCGCGCAGCGCGAGCCAGGGCCGCATCGACCATGACGAGTAGTTCTTGTTGCCGATCGCGAGCTTCAGCGCCATGTGACTGGTCCTTCTCAAATGCTGGTCCATCAAGCCGCTGCTTTTAACGCCATCGCCTGCACGCAATCAATCGTTGCCGCAGCGGAACATGCATGGCAATCCTGCGCGCCAACGAGGGGATCACAATGAGCGGATACTGGGTCGACATCGCCGCCGTCGGCTTTTTCGTGCTGGAATGGCTGGTTTATGCCATCACGCTGGAGCACTCGTCCTATGGCCGCGACAGCCTGTCGGCGCGCATGAATCGCTACCGCGAGGTCTGGGTGCGCCGACTGCTCGACCGCGAGGCGCGCATGGTCGACATGCAGATCATGGCCTCGCTCCAGAACGGCACCGCCTTCTTCGCCTCCACCAGCCTGTTCGCGATCGGTGGCGCACTGGCGCTCTTGCGAGCGACCAACGACGCGCTCGCGATTCTGAGCAAGCTGCCGATCGATCTCAGCCCCTCGCCCGCGCTGTGGGAGCTGAAATGCGTCGGCCTCGTCCTGATCTGCGTCTACGCCTTCTTCAAGTTCGCCTGGGCCTATCGTCTGTTCAACTATGTCGCGATCCTGTTCGGCGGCATGCCACCGGCCTCGCAGCGCGACACACCGGCGGCCGAAGCGCATGTCCTGCGCACCTCCCGCCTGTTCGAATCGGCCGGCAGGCACTTCAACCGCGGCCAGCGCGCCTTCTTCTTCGCGCTCGGCTATCTCGGCTGGTTCATCAGCCCCTGGGTGCTCTTCGTGACGACGGCGGCGGTGGTGATCGTGACGTGGCGGCGGCAGTTCGCATCCAGCGCGTGGGCGGCAATGGCGCCGGACGAGGCGTCCGCGCAGGGCTAGATTGGTCGTCATGACGAGGCGATCAGTTGCTCCAACCTTTGCCCACATACAGCTGTCATGCCCGGCTTGACCGGGGCATCCAGTACGCCGCGGCCTATCGATTCAATCACGCCCGTCTCGGAGTACTGGATCGCCCGGTCAAGCCGGGCCATGACATCGAGAATTTGGCGCGCGCGTGCCCCAATCTCGTCATTGCGAGGAGCGAAGCGACGAAGCAATCCAGAATCCCGCCGCGGAAAGACTCTGGCTTGCTTCGTGCGCTCGCAATGACGGAGTGCGGGCGGCTTGCGATCTCCTCCAACTCGCATTTCGAATTGTGGACGCCTGCTCGTCGTCAGCGGACCGATGATCATAGATATTGACGTGGGATACTTTCCCACATATGTCTCCCGTCGCGAATTCGGACGGTAGCCGGCGCGCATGCATCCTTTCCTATGGCCGGCATCGGCACACACTGCGGTGAGGCCGCGGCAATACAAGCACATCGGCTGCGCAGGCGTCTTGGCAGCGACAATTGCAGTTGTCGCTGCCGCCCTGTCCGTTCGGCTGAATTCGTTTCCCGGCCTGCACGGCGACGAAGCCTGGGTGGGGCTGCGTGCGTTCGAGCAACAGGCGCGCGGGATGTTCACCCTCCGGGGCATGAATGGCTACACGGGATCGCTCTTCCCCGAGATCGTGACGATGAGCTTCTCGATCATCTCACCCGGCGTCGGCAGCCTGCGGCTGGCGGGCGTCGTTCTGAACAGTCTCGCCCTCGGCCTCTCTGCTGTTGCTCTTTGGAGACGAGGAGGAGCAGCAATCTACTTCGTGCTGCTGATGGGTTCCTCGCTCCTGTTCCTCTTCTACAGTCGTGTCGCCTGGGAAGTGAACGCATTGCAGAACCTTCTGCTCGCAATCGTGCTCCTGACGCTCCCGCATGTGGCGGAGCCAGGTCGAGGCCGACCGAAGTGGCTCTTCCTTCTTCTCCTTACCTTCTCGCTGGGATGCTGGAGTCACGCGATCTTTGCGGCTGCCGCGCTGTCCTTTGCCGCGGCGGCAACGTTCGTCGCGCTCAAATGGCCGGGTGAAAGCAGTGCGAGGCTGCTGCTGATCGGGCAGTTGAACCTGCTTGTTCAATTCGTGCTGTCCGCAAGATATTTCGTTGGCGACGGCAGCTTCTCGAGCCGGGTGCTACCAGCGATGCTGGTGGGCCTCGCTTTCCTCGCGCTCGCAACACATGCCTATCTTCGCCTGGAATGCCGCCTTCTTCCACACGCGCTGAGGGCGATCACCGATCGGCGCGTCGCAAGCTGCGTCGATCCCATGCTTGCCGGCTTCGTGGTGCTCTCGCTGGCGGCTTCACCGATCGGCGATGTCAGCTTTTTCGGGACGGCATCGGGCGTGATCCTGCTCGAGCGCGTCGTCTCCTACCTGCCCGGTCCGATCGAGATGACCGCGCTACACGCGCGCATGGCGCTGCTTCTCGCAATATTCGCGGCGATCGCGCTCGGAGCGTTCCGCGGCAAACGGAACGGACCCGAGCAACTGATCCTGCCGCTCTTCGTCTTGTGGACGATCGCCTATTTCCCCGCGCTGCGGCTCTCGATCGCCAGCGTTGCCGATCGATACTACATCATACCGCAGTTCCTTCTCTTCGTTTCGATAGCCTTGGGCCTCGACAGCTTTCGCGCGACCTGGCGGATCCTCGTCATATCGTTGCTGCTGGTCGCCTTCGCCGCCGCGCAAGTCACGGCGTTCCGCGAAGCCCTTCGCGAAAATGACCGGACGCCCTTCGAGCTGTTCAACTATGCCGGCTACACCGACACCTCTCGCCATTTCATGAAGCTGGGTGTCCTCACGGATTACCTGAAGTCGCGGAGCTATTGCCGGGTCGAGTCGTCCAGTTTCTTCATCGCCCAGCCCATGCGCTTCCTGATGGCGGTGGATCGGCCCTGCACCGGCGCCGACACTGTGCGGGTGGAGTATTGTGCAACGTGTCTCGCGCCGGTTCCGGGATTTGCGGTGCAGTTGCAGAAGTAGCCACCCTCAGTGCCTGAGGTCGGAGAGAAAGCGTTTGACCCGCTCGTGCTTCGGTGCCGCAAAGAACTCCTTGGGAGATGCATCCTCGATCAACACGCTCTTGTCGAGGAACCAGATGCGGTCCGCCACCTCACGCGCGAAGCCCATCTCGTGCGTCACGCACATCATGGTCATGCCGGAGTGAGCGAGATTCTTCATGACCGCCAACACCTCGCCCACCATCTCCGGATCGAGCGCGCTGGTCGGCTCGTCGAAAAGCAGGACGGGAGGGTCCATGGCGAGTGCGCGCGCGATGGCGACGCGCTGGCTCTGCCCGCCAGAGAGCTGGTCGGGATAGGCATCGGCCTTCTCTGCCAAACCGACCCGCGACAACAGATCGCGCGCTCGATCCTCCGCTTTTCCCCGGTCGATCTTGCGGATTTTCACCGGTGCGAGCGTGATGTTCTCCAGCACGCTCATGTGCGGGAACAGGTTGAACTGCTGGAAGACGAAACCGATCCCGCTGCGGAGCAGATCAATGTCTACGCCCTTCGCGTGCACGTCCTGGCCGTTGACGACGATGCGTCCGCCTTGGATCGGCTCCAGGCGGTTGATGGTTCGGATCAGCGTGGTCTTGCCCGAGCCGGACGGACCGCAGAGTACGACGACCTCGCCCTTCCCAACGTTGGCATTGATGCCGGCAAGGCACTTGTGTGCGCCATACCACTTGTCGACATTCTCGAATGTGATCATGGCAGGGACTCCGTGGCGAGCGCCTCGTCGAGGCCGGTCTGAGGCTTTGCTGCATTGACCCGTTGCAGCCTGCGACGCAGCATGCGGCGCTCCATGAGGCGGGCCGTCTGCGTCAACGCAAAGCAGAGAAGAAAATAGGTCACCGCAAGAATCGAGAAGACCTGGACGGGCTTTGTGAGCAGCGCGTTGTTGACTTGAGCGGCCGCAAAGGTGAACTCGTTCATGCTGATGACGTAGCCAAGCGAAGTGTCCTTGATCAGCGACACGAACTGGCTGAGCAGGCTCGGCAGCGCGTTGTGCAGGGCCTGGGGCAGGATCACATAGGCCATCGTGCGACGGGCGCCCAACCCGAGCGAGCGAGCCGCTTCGGTCTGGCCGACTGGCAAAGCCAGGATGGCGGAGCGGATGATTTCGGCCAGGTAGGCGCTCTCATAGATCACGAGAGCGCCGATCAACGTCACGAAGCCCGGAATCGCATGACCGATCAGCATCGGCAGCGCGAAATAGCTCCAGAAGATCACCATGAGGACGGGCGTACCCCGCACCACCTGGATGACCACGGTCGCCGCGAGAGATAGCGCGCGAACTGAGCTGAGCCGGGCCAGTGCAAGGCCGAGCGCGCAGGGGAAAGCCAAAACCAGTCCCGCGATCGCGACGATCACGGTCATCGCGAGCCCGCCGAACGGGCCGTTGGGATATTGTCCAACCAGGAACAGAAGCCAGTTGTCGCGGATGATGCCAATCATGGCACGGCCCCCGTCCGCTTCCCGAGACGCGTACGCCTCTCCAGGTACTCGCCAAGCCCCGTGATCAGGAGCGAGATCGCGATGTAAATCCCGGTCGCCACCAGGAACGACTCGAAGGTGCGGAAGGTGTCGCTCTCGATCTGCCTGACCTGATAGGTCAGCTCGTGCACGCCGATCGCCATGGCGAGGCTGGTGTTCTTGAACAACAGCAGCGAATAGTTGACGAGCGGCGGAATCGCGACCCGCAAGGCCTGCGGGATAACGATATAGCGCATCGTGCCGAGATAGCCGAAACCGAGCACCCGCCCCGCTTCGTATTGCGTCTTCGGAATGGCGCGGAGTCCGGTTCGCAGCGCCTCCGACATGTAGGCAGCGAAGCAGAAGGACAGCGCGAAGAAGGCCAGGATGAATTCGCTGTTGCGCTCATTCAGCCAGATGCGGGCGTCCTCCGGTAGCAGCTCCGGAACCGCGAAATACCAGAACATCACCTGGACCAGCAGCGGGATGTTCTGGTGGACTTCCACGTATGCGGCAACGAGCCATTCGGCGTCCTTGAAGCCGGCCGAGCGCACGAGAACGAGGCCGATCGCTACGAGGAAGGCCAGGCACCACGCACAAACCGCCAGCTCAAGTGTGGTGATCAGACCCCCGAGCAGCCATTCCAGGTGTTGCCCGCTGAGCACCGGCCTGAAATCGAGCGAAAGGGTCATGGATCGTCCCCCGATGTGGCGGCCCGGCTATCAGCTCTTGGGGTCGAGGACCGGACTGCGCACCGTTTCGTCGAGACGGAAGGTGCGTTCAAGCTTGTAGGGACTATCCTTGCCGAGCCATTTGGCGAAGATGGCAGCGCCCTCACCCGAAGCTTCGAGCTTCTTGAGGGTGTCGTTGACGGCCGCGAGGAAGCCCGGCTCGTTCTTGCGCACGCCAAGCCCCCAGAATTCGACTGCAACAGGCTGCTTCAGCAATTCGAGGCCACCTGCCTGTTGCTGGAACTTCACCAGGCCAAGCTCACCGAGCGCCATGGCCTGAACCTTCGATTGCTCGAGCGCCAGGAAGGCGCTCGGCGGATCCTGGAACGTGAGGATCGTCGCACTGGGCAACAGGGTACGAACGTATTTCTCCGAGGTCGATCCCTTCGGAGCGCTGACCTTCTTGTCCTTGAGCTGGTCGAGCGACGAGATGCCGCTCGACGACTTCACCATCAGCATCTGGCGGCTGACGAACGAAACAAGGCTGTAGTCGATCAGCTGGGCACGCTCATCCAGATAGCCGAGAGCCGCCGAGAGAATATCGACCCGCCCCTGGGTGAGCTCGGGAATGCGCGCCTCCACCGCCAGGAGTTTCAGCTCCAGCTTTACACCGAGTTGCTTCGCGACTGCCTGGCACAGGTCAACCTCGTACCCCACCGTCTCGCGGGTCTTGGGGTCCTGGAAGCTGAAGGGCTCGAAGGTGCCTAGCGTGCCGCAAATGAGCGTGCCGCGCTGCTTGATATCGGCGAGCTGATCTGCGCGGGCGGCGGCGGTCATGCCGATCGAAAGGCCAAATGAAAGGACGATGGCTAAGGCTTTCATTGCGACGTTCTCCAGAGGTTGATCATCTTTGCGTGCGGCTTCCCTACTCACCAGCGCGATGCCACGTCGTTGATCGGCACGTGTACCGCCGCTCAGGGCGCAGTGCGGGGCGAGCACGAATGTGATCAAAGGAATTGGGCAGCAGCGATCCTCGAATGCGTGGAGCCAATCATTCCTTGCGTTGCAGGGTGTGGTAGCCAAGCGCTGCCCGCGCTTCGCGGATCGACGCACCGCTCGCGATGCGCTCGCGGATGGCTGCTTCGACCGTCTCGATCTTGCGGGCGGCTTCGGCGACCTCGCGCGCGCGCTGGCGCGGCACGACGACGACGCCGTTGGCATCCGCGACGACGATGTCACGCGTGGCGACACGCACCGTGCCAATGGCGACGGTTGCGCTCACGGATTCGACCTGCACACGATCCTTGCCGGTTCGCATGAAGCGACCGGCAGTGAAGAGCGGATAGCCATCCGCCAGTGCCTTGCTGACGTCGCGGCAGACCCCGTCGATGACCGTGGCTGCAATGCCGCGCAGACCCGAATATTGGGTGAGGATGTCGCCCCAAACGGTACAGTCCGTGCGTCCGCCGTTGTCGATCACAACGACATCGCCCTCAGGCACGTCGTCGATGTAGTCGCCGACCGAGCCTGCGGGTACGGTCGCGGGCACGTATTTCACGGTGAAAGCCGGGCCAACCAACACCTGCGAATAGTCCGCCAGTGGCGCAATGCCGAGCGCCTGTCCGTGCAAACCGAGCTTGTCGAGAGCATCCGAGACGCCGGGGGTGTCGAGCCCTGTGAAGAGCGCAACCAGCTCCTGATCTTCGGCGCTTGCTTTACGGGGATTCTGGGTCATTGGAGGAAGTACCTCGTCAAAGAGAGACAGCGACGCCCTCAGGCGCGGCGGATGGCTTCGAATTCCTTGTCGTGCATGACTTCAGCGACCGGACGGCCGGCTCGTACCGCAACGACCATGCCGTCCTGCCGACGCGCGATGCGCTCGCCGAGGTCGAGCACCTCGTCGATGCGGGCCGCCGGTATGAACGCCGTGCCGCAGCGGTCGGCGATGACGTAGTCGTCCTGGCTCACGGTGACGCCAGCCATCTGGACCGGCGTGCCGGAGGCGATCTGGATCACCCGATTGCGCGCGCTGATCATCGTGATGCCGCGGCCATAGACGGGATAGCCGATCGACTCGCTGCCCTCGATGTCACGGCTCACGCCGTCGATGACCGAGCCGCGGATCTGCTTGGCACGCGCGGCATTGGCGATGATATCGCCCCAGCAGGAGATTCCCTCCAACCCTCCGGCAATGACCAAGATGCGATCGTCAGTGGCGATCGCGTCGATGACCGGCGTTATGAGGTGAACCGTCGGCGCCGCATTGGTCTTCGGGCCAAGTTGGATGGTGCTGGCCCGTCCAACGATCTTCGGGCAATCCCACAACGGCCGCAGGCCGTAGGTGGCCCCGGGCAGATCGAGGAAATCCAGCGCATCGGACACGGTGTTCGTGTCGAGCGAGGCCAGACGGTCGAGCAAATTGGATATTGTCATCGCTGAGGTCCCTGTTTCCCCCGGCGGCAAGACTGAGCTGAAACTGCTGATATTGAAATTTCGATTAACTTATGTCTGTGATAGCCATTTCGGATCAGACCGCCGGATCGCGGGCATAATTGCCCACTGACGGCGTAATTGCCCACTGACGGCGGCCAGGTTCGGCGGGGACCCTGCCTGCAATGAGCACGATCGATTTCCGGCTGATCCGGCAGCTATGGATGTTTCTGGCCGTCGCCGAAGAGCAGCATTTCGGCCGGGCCGCGCGACGCCTCGGCATGTCGCAGCCTCCACTGACCGAGCAAATCCAGGTGCTGGAGCGTTCACTCAAGCTCAAGCTCCTGGAAAGATCCCGGCGCGGCACCAAGCTCAGCCCCGCAGGCGCAGCCCTGCTGCCAGCCGTCCGCCGGTTCGCCGGGCATGTCGAGCAACTGGAAACCGTCGTGAGGGAGATTGCCGCGGGGCATTCCGGCGTGCTTCAGATCGGCGCGATCACCTCGGCCATGCTGGAAACCGTTCCGCCCCTGCTGAGTGAGCTTCGGCAACGCTATCCGGCACTGACCATCTTCGTTCGGGAAATCGACAGCTTCGAGGCAGTCGCGGGGCTCGAGGCCGGGGAACTCGATCTGGCATTTGTCAGACTGGAAGGAGAAGTCGGATCGGGCATTTCCACCATGCCGCTGACCGAAGATCGGCTGGCGATTGCCCTGCCCCGAGATCATGCCCTTGCTAGGCTTCCGCGGGTGCGGCTTCGGTCACTGGATGGCGAGCAACTCGTGATGCCATCTCGGCAAGTCAGCCCGATCTATTTCGATGCGCTGGTCGCAGCATGTCGGTCCCATGGTTTCGCCCCGCGCATTCAGCACGAGGTACGCTCGATTTCTTCCCAGATCGCCTATGTGAGCTGCGGCCAAGGAATCGCACTGGTGCCAGCGACCATGCGCAAGCTCGCGCCGGAGGATGTGGTTGTTCGCCCTCTCAAGGAAAGGGTGATGGTGGTAACGGCGGCACTCGCCTGGAATTCAATGCGCTATAATCCGATGGTCGACGCGACCGTCGCATGGTTGAAGGCGCACTACTGAGGTCAAGACGTCTCGGCCAAGCGCGTAGATGTCGCCGTCGCTCGTCCGGGCCACAATATCTTGTGTTGCCAGCCGAAACGGCGATCTAGCCCTACTTTGCATGGGGTTGATTTCGAGGAATCAGATCAGCCATCGGGCAGAGCCTCTCGTCCTCCAATCGGCTTCGCTGCGCACGCCATGACGGGAACTACGACGCTCCGAAGTCCTTCGGTGTAAACGTCAGGTCGAGCACCCTCCACTCCTCGTACTTGTCGGCCGGCAGCATAGTGTAGGGCTGGCAGGCCTGGAGCGCGGCCTTGGCGGCCTGCATCAGGGCAAGGCCCTTGGCGGGCGATGCGCTGGCCTCGATCAGTGCCGGGACGGTGGCGAGCTGGCCGTCGGTGGTCATGAAGGTGCGGATCTTGATGTGGATGTTGTCGGACGGCGCGATCGTGTCAGGCAGCCTGGCGCAGCTTCGCAGGTGACGGCGGAATTCGGCGATGACGTTGGCCGGAAGCTTGGCCGCCTCAGTGGCCGTTTCACCGCCGCTCTCATTTTCCTTGGGGCCCTCTTTCGGCATGGGCGGCAGCTCGGCGGGCAAGCCCAGCATCACCCCGTATTTGAGGGTGACGTCGGGCTCAGGTGGCGTGTAGCTCGGCTGCGGCGCGGGTTGCGGCTGAGGCTGCGGTTGCGCTTCGGCCTCGCGCCTGGAAGGCGATGGCTGCGGCGGCGGTGAGGCCTGTGGCTCCGGCTGCGGCGATGGCTGCTGCGCCGATTGTGGCGATGGAGGTGGTGCGGGCGCCTCCGCCTTGTCCTTCGCGGTCAGCTCGGGCAGTGAAATCTGCGGCGACGGCGTCGGCTCCGGCAGCTTCTCCTTCAGTTCCTCCGGCGTGACGATGTCGACGGCGACCGTGTCGCTCGGCGGGGCATGGAACGGATGCACCTCGCTGATCAGGACGATCAATGCAACCAGCGTCACGTGCACGACGGCCGACGCCGCAATGTCCGTCCGTATGATCCGCCGCCGTTCCATGGCCCAACTTCGGTTGCTACCCACGGTCCTAGCATATGGATGCGGCGCCTCAATCCCATTTCGGCGCGAAGCCGAAATCGGTCAGCCGACCCTTGGGATGTGCGAGAGCGGCAATCTGGCTCATCTCGTCGGGCGACAAGTCGAAATCGAAGATCTCGATGTTTTCCGACAAACGTTCGACGCGCGAGGTGCGCGGGATCGCCACGACGTTCTGCTGCACCAGCCAGCGCAGGCAGATCTGCGCAGCCGTCTTGCGATGGACCCGGCCGATTCTGGCCAGTGTCTCGTCGCTCTTGATGCGCCCCCTGGCGATCGGGCTATAGGCGACGAGGGCAAGGCCGTGCTGGTCGCAGGCCGCCCTCACCTTGGTCTGATCGAGATAAGGATGAAATTCGACCTGATCGCAGACCAGTGGCTCCGGACACGCGGCGACCGCCTCTTCGATCAGCGCCACCGTGAAGTTGGAGACACCGATATGCCGCGTCAGCCCGAGCCGCCGGGCATGCGCCAGCGCGCCGAGCGTCTCGACAAGCGGCACGTGCGGATTGGGCCAGTGCAGCAGCAGCAGATCAACCGACGGCAGCCGCAGCCTGACCAGACTCTCCTTGACCGAGCGTTCGAGATCGTTCGGGGCAAAATGATTGGTCCAGACTTTCGTCGTGATGAAGACGTCGTCGCGGCGCACGCCGGAGGCGCGAACGCCATCGCCGACCTCGCGCTCATTGTCGTAGACCTGCGCGGTGTCGATATGGCGGTAGCCGAGCCGCAGCGCCTGTTCCACCACGCGCGCGCAGGTCCGGCCGCTCAGCTCCCAGGTCCCGAGCCCGAGAGCAGGAATGCTTGCACCATTGGCCTCGACGAACAGCATGAGGAATCCTCTCCTCGCCCGCCCCCGGTTGCATTATGGACCCCACGCACGCGGCTGCCAACCGAGACAGCCGGCATTGGCGTCAGGCCTTGTAGTCAGGCCCTGTAGTCAGGCCTTGGCGAGCGCCTGGAAGACCATATCCGGCGCATGCGCGATCACCGCAAGCAGCGCCCGTGCAGGTCCCCGCGGCGCGCGCTTGCCCTGCTCCCAGTTGCGGATGGTCTCGACGGGCACGCCGAGTTTTGCGGCGAACTCCATCTGGGTGAGACAGGCACGGCGGCGCAGGTCGCGCACTTCGAGCGGGCCGGCTTCGCTCGGCACAGCCGCGCCTTGCAGCGGAAGCTCCTGCCCGTCCCGCAATTCGACGATCCGTCCGTCCGCTTTCAGCCGCAACCGCATGTTCATCCCCAAGCGGGGCGATCATGATCGAGCTGGCTTAAGTTCGGATTAATGATAGCGCGATTGCAGCTATTTCAGCCCGAACCACAAGGTCGCAATGCCGAGGAAGGAGAAGAAGCCGACGACGTCGGTCACCGTCGTGACGAAGGTGCCGGAGGCGACCGCAGGATCGGCGCGCACCCGTTCGAGCCCCATCGGGATCAGAATGCCGCCGAGCGCGCCGGCAACGAGGTTGCAGATGATCGCCAGCCCGATGACGATGCCGAGCCCCGGGATCTTGAACCAGGCCACTGCGGCAATGCCGGTGATCACTGCAAAGGCGAGGCCATTGACGAGGCCGACGAAGGTCTCGCGCATCACCACGCGCCAGGCATTGGAGGAGCCGAGCTCGCGGGTGGCGAGCGCCCGCACCGCGACCGTCATGGTCTGGGTCGCGGCGTTGCCGCCCTGGCTCGCCACGATCGGCGCGAGCACGGCGAGCGCCACCATCTTTTCGAGCTGCCCCTCGAACAGGCCGAGCACGGAAGATGCCAGGAACGCGGTGGCGAGATTGACCAGGAGCCAGTTGAAGCGGGCGCGCGCAATGGTCAGCACGCTGTCGGACAGTTCTTCGTCGCTGGTGACGCCGCCGAGCGCCTTGAGGTCCTCGTCCGCCTCCTCCTCGATGACGTCAACGACATCGTCGACGGTGATGACACCGACGAGACGGTCCTGTGTATCGAGCACGGGTGCGGCAACGAGGTTATATTTGCCGAACATGTGCGCCACCTCCGCCTGGTCCTCCAGGACGGAGACGCGGCGGCGATCCTCGTCGCGGAGGTCGGCGAGCGGCACCGGGCGCCGGGCGCGCAAGAGCACGTCGAGCGGAACGGCGCCCTGCCAGTGCTGGTCCTTGTCGACGACGTAGATCTCGTAGAAGCGGTCCGGCAGATCGGGCGTCTCGCGCATGTAGTCGATCGCCTGGCCCACGGTGAAATCCTGGGGGACCGCAATGAACTCGGTCTGCATCCGCCTTCCGGCGGAGTTTTCCGGATAAAGCAGGCTGCGCTCGAGCGCGACGCGCTCGGGCAGCGGCAGCTTCTCGAGGATCTCCTCCTGATCCGCCTGATCGAGGGTCTCGAGCAGCTCGACGGCGTCGTCGGATTCGAGCTCGCGGACACCCTCGGCAACCGTTTCCGGCGGCAGCTCCTCGAGGATCTCCTCGCGGACGGCCTCGTCGACCTCGTTCAGGGCCGAGAAGTCGAAATCGCGCCCCGTCAGCTCGACCAGCCGGACGCGGTCATCCGCCTCCAGCGCGCCGATGAGGTCGCCAAGGTCCGCCTCGTGCAGTTCCGCGACGATGGCCCGCAACTGGGTGCTGTCGGAGGCCTCTATGGCACGCGCGATTTCCGCGACGAATTCGTGACGAATTTCGCCATCTTCATTGCGCATGGGAACGTGGTCGAGGACCGAGGTCTCGGCGGGTTCGGCAACGTCCATATGTTCGTCCATGGCGCGCCTCGCCGTTTGACAGGATGGATCAATTGGTCTGAGCTGGAGTTGAGGCAATAGTCACAAGGCAACATCGAGCGCAATGACAAAGATGCGTCTGCACCAATGGTCCCTGTCGGTCGCCATCGCGACGGCCGTGCTTGCCGGCAGCACGGCGGCGGACGCGGCCGACTGCCCGCGTCAGGATGCGCTCGGCACCGCGCGCGTGCTCAGCGTCGATGCCAAGACCTATCCGCGGGTCGGGCTGAAGAGCTTTCCGCAGACCCTGCCGCTCGCCGATCACGAGGTCGTGCTGACCTTCGATGACGGGCCCCGGCCTCCGCACACGCAAAAGGTGCTGGCAGCGCTAGCGCATGAATGCGTGCGCGCCACCTTCTTCCTGGTCGGCCAGTCATCGGCGGAATCTCCCGCACTGGTCAAGCGGATCGCTGCTGAAGGCCACACCGTCGCGCATCACACCTGGTCGCACCCGATGTCGTCGAAAATCTCCTTCGAACAGGCAAAGGAGAACATCGACCGCGGGATCGAGGCCGACGAGAAGGCACTCAACGGCGTGGCGACCCGCACGCCCTCGACGCCGTTCTTCCGCTTCCCCTATTTCGACTCCACGCCAGCGACGCTCGATCTGCTCCAGTCGCGCGGCATCGCCGTGTTCGGAGCAGACCTTTGGGCGAGCGACTGGGAGGACATCACCCCCGAGGAGGAATTGAAGAAGGTCAAAGAGCGGCTCGAGGCCGCCAGGAAGGGTATCATCCTGTTGCACGACGCGCAGGCGCGAACTGCGGCCATGATGCCCGCCTTCCTGCGGTACCTGCACGACAATGGCTACCACGTCGTTCACATTGTCCCGGCGGCGACGCAAAAGAGCGCCAATGCGCATTGATGCCGGAATGTCACGGCGGCCCAAAATGGGGTGATCGTGGGGCAATTAAGCCTCCGTTCATGCTAGGCCATGCAAATTGGACGGGGACCGGGCCTGAACCATTTCGGCTGGGCTTCGACCAAGGTTTTGAGATCGCGTGGATGTTCTGTCGCGGATCGCGTACGAGGGCAGACGGAGAGCAATGATCGGTCGTAGAGTTTCCTGCCGGATGCGGTCCTGGATCGTCTGCCTCGGATTTTTGGCCGCTGGCCCTGCCGCTGCGCTCGCCGCCGACTGTCCCGGCCATCCCGACGCGCTCGGCACCTCGCGCACGATCGTGGTCGACCCCCGCGAGCATCCGCGCATCGGCACGATGCAGTACCGGGAAACGCTGCCGCTGAGAGACCACGAGGTGGTCCTGACCTTCGACGACGGTCCGCTGCCGAAATACTCGAACCAGGTGCTCCAGATCCTGGCCGATGAGTGCATCAAGGCGACGTTCTTCACCATCGGCAATCAGGCCAAGGCGAACCCCGAGGGCGTGCGCAAGCTGGTCGCGGCCGGCCACACCGTCGGCACGCACAGTCTCACCCATCCCCTGACCTTCGAGAAGATGCCGATCGAGAAGGCGCAGGCCGAGATCGAAGGCGGCATCCAGTGGACCACCGCGGCGATGACCGATCCGTCGGCGCTGGCGCCGTTCTTCCGGATTCCCGGGCTGCTGCGCGCTGATGCCGTAGAGAACTATCTCATCTCGCGCGGCATCCAGGTCTGGAGCGCCGATTTCCCGGCTGACGACTGGCGGCACGTCTCGCCCGACCGTGTCTATCAGCTTGCCATCCAGCGGCTCGAGGCCAAGGGCAAGGGCATTCTGCTCCTTCACGACATCCAGCCGCGCACCGTCGCGGCGCTGCCCAAGATCATCCGCGAGCTCAAGGCCCGCGGCTATCGCATCGTGCATGTGGTGCCGGCGACTGCCGAACGGGCGGCAACGCCGACCGAGCCGGTTGAATGGTTGCTGCATCCGGCGAGCGAGAATGTGGCCGCGGTGCGCTGGCCGAGGATTCCGAGCTTCGTCTTCACACGGAGCGAAACGCTGCCGGCCCCGCTGCTGTCGGATTTGAACGCCGAGCTGCCGCGCCAGGCCGGCTCGTCGCATTGGGGCGTCGCGAAGGCCGGCGCGGAAAGCCTGCCCGTTCCGAGCCGGGACCTTTTCGAGATCAAGGAAGGCTCGCTCGAAGTGCTGCTGGCCAAGACGGCGTCACGCCAAGTCGCAACAAAGCTCGCGCGGGCCAACACGGCCGATGCGGTCTCCTCGAGGAATGCAAAGGGCCGTGCGGCGGTCGCAGCGCATGGCGGCCAGCATGCGCAGGCCTCGCGCGCTACCTCGAAGCGCACAGCGCGGGACGCCAATGCCAGCGCGTCGCGCCCGACAAAGCTCGCGAGCCTGAAGAAAAAGCAGCAATAAGGCTTACAAGCCGCCTACTGCCGCACGATGGCGGCGACACAGAGCAGCACGATCAGCGCCAGGAAGAACAGGTCCATATAGGACTTGAGCTCACCGTCGCGGCGCAGCCGCGCCACATCGGTCACGATCTGCTTGCGTGCATTGGTTCCGCCACTGCCGTCATTGATCGGCGCTTGCAGGCGCCGCGTCTCGCCTTCCAGCTTCTCGATCTTCTGATAAAAGTAGAACGCGCGCAGCGTCGAGGCCGCGCGCATGCCGCTATAGACCAGCACGAGAATCGCGAGGATCGCGCGGTTGGGGTATTTCTCCATGAAGTTCAGGCTGAAATAGACCATCGCCAGGAACGCGAAGTTGGTCACGAAGCGGTAGACGAAGCTTAGAAAGACCATGCTGGCTCCAGCGAAGGGCGGCGCGATCGTGCGATCGTTGTGAGTTGCGGAGATATTGGACGCAAGCCGGAACTGCCGGCCTGGAATGCTGTGGGTGCTGGTCTACGCCAAGATTGTGCAACCAAGATTAAGGGTGCCCGCGCAGTGCGGGCCGAGAATCGATCGGGGGCCGGACGCGCGCGCCTTTTAGCTACGCTTGGCCATAATGCAAGAGAGCGCAGGCGGCTTGCCGCGACGCCACGCGCGGACGGCGGCGGCCGCGTCGGCTCAATGGAGATTCAGGAAAAGTCGCGTTACACTGCCTTTGCCACCAGACTTTGCCTGACGATGTGGGGTCTGCCGATGCCGAAAAAGGGAATCACGGGCCACGACGAGTGGGTGCTCACCGAGGCGCTGGCTACCGCGCTGGTCGCGCTGGAGCAGCTCGCGCCAAAGCACCAGCCGCGCGCGCATATGGACGACATCCGCAAGATGCTCGCCAGCGGCAAGGAGCCGGCGACGGTCAGCCTGCACCTCGCCCAGGCCAAATGCCGCCTGTTCCCCGACACCGATCCGCTCGAGATCTACCGGGAATACGGGATCGGCGAGGAATATGGCTGAGCGGTCCGCTCGTGAGTCCCCTTCCTGAAGACGTGAATTTTTCGAGATCGCTGCGCCCGGGAGGGGTGGTCGCACTTGCTGCGATTTCAATGGTTTGCCGGGATCGTTGTGACGGGCGTTTGCAGTCCCCTCAGATTGAGCTCAGCATAATGCTGGTCTCGGTATTCAAGATTCCATCGATCGTGCGCACCTTGCCCAATACACGATCGAAGTCGCTGAGCCCCGACGCGCGGATTTCCGCAATCAGATCCCAGCCGCCATTGGTCGTGTGAAGCGCGTGAAGTTCCGGAAGGCCCCGCAGCCGCCGGATCACCGCGGTCGTAGAGCGGCCCGCGACTTCGATCATCATGATCGCTCGGATCGTGTTTGCGTCGTAGTCCTGCCGGACCCGCAGCGTGAAGCCGAGCACGGCGCCGGATTCTAGAAGTCGGTCGAGCCGGCTCTGCACCGTGGCGCGCGACACGCCGAGAATGGTCGCAAGCTTCGAGATCGGAGCTCGTCCATCCTCCCGCAGGGCAGCGACCAGGCGATGGTCCAGATCATCTAGAATGTGCATTGCGCAAATTGCCATCAATGACCGTGCACAATGCGCAATATAGCACGGTAAATTGTCATCTATTCCCATTTTCTATGCAAATTGTGAAAATTAACACTGCTCCTCCCAAAGGAGCAAAAGATGGTCCGATTCGTCGGGGTAGAGAACATGTTGCGGCTGGTGCGCTCGATCGGCGTCGAGCCGTACCTGGTCGGTCTTTCGTCCTATATTGAAGAGGACTTCCGCCGCTGGACCGTCTTCGAGAAGACGCCGCGCCTGGCCAGCCATTCGCGCGATGGCGTCATCGAGCTGATGCCAACCAGCGACGGCAGGCTCTACGGCGTCAAATATGTCAATGGTCATCCCAAGAATACCCGGGCCGGACTTCAGACGGTGACGGCGTTCGGCTTCCTATCCGATGTCGATACCGGCTATCCCCGATTGCTCGCCGAAATGACGATCACGACGGCACTACGAACGGCCGCCACCTCGGCGCTCGCCGCCAAATATCTGGCCCGCGCTGACTCCCGAACAATGGCCATTATCGGCCTGGGGGCGCAGTCCGAGTTTCAGGCACTGGCTTTCAAATCGTTGCTCGGCATCCGCCATCTTCGCGTCTACGATATCGAGGCCGCGGCGACGCGAAAATTTATCGCCAATCTCGCATCCTTCGGCTTCGAGATCGAAGCCGCCCGAAGCGTGCACGAGGCGATCCTTGGCGCGGATATCATCACGACCGTGACTGCCGACAAACTCAAGGCGACCATCCTCTCCGACAACATGGTTGGCAGTGGCATCCATATCAACGCGGTCGGGGGCGATTGTCCTGGAAAGACAGAACTGCAACGCGAAATCCTGCTACGCAGTGACGTCTTCGTCGAGTTTCCCGAGCAGACGCGAATAGAGGGTGAAATCCAGCAGATGCCGCCGGACTTTCCGGTCACCGAGCTATGGCGAGTGATCGTCGGCGACGTGCGCGGACGAAGCTCGCGCGAGCAGATCACTATTTTTGATTCAGTGGGATTTGCGACCGAGGATTTCTCCGCGCTGCGCTTTCTGGACGATCTTGTCGACGGAACAGATTACTATGACGATATCGATCTGCTCGCCGAACCGGCCGATCCGCGCGATCTCTTCGGTTTGTTGTGCAAGAAGAGCAGCGATTTGCGCCGAGCTCGCAGTGCAGCAATTGTGCAAAAGCTCTCCGCGCAGGCGATTGCTGACTTGATTGGCGAGCACCCGCTCGTTGAATGAAATGCAGTCCGGCTCCAGTGCGCCCATTTTGCCTCGTGTCCAGGATGCTTTGGCCTTGGGTTCGGAGAGTGTGCACACAAACTGCGCAGAAAGGCGACTGCGGACCACATGAAAGAGACCATGTTGGTGCACATGGGACATCTCAATACGAGCCGGCATATTGGCCCGGCCTCCGCAAGGCGACATCGAACGGGTTGACCTTCTGTGCCAGCGCCTCGGCCTCGCGCCTGAGCACCTGGACCACAATCGGCAAGCGCTCCGAATTGAGCCGCTCGACTGTGCTGCCGATACTGATCGCGGCGAGCGGCCGTCGTTCGCGATCAAGGATAGCAACGGCAACACCAGCCATGCCCGGCAGAAGCCCGGTACCGCGCGCTGCGTAACCGTTCTCCCGCACTCGATCGATTTCATTGCGGAAGAACACCTCGTCGAACAGGCCGAAATTGAGGAGGCGCGGCAGGTTGAAACGGATCACCTCCTCACGCTCCGCCTCAGGCAGGTGAGCGAGGATGGCCATGCTGCCCTGCCCGACCCCAAGGATCACCTTGCCCCCGATATCGCCGGTGAAAGAGCGGATCGGCACCGGTCCTTCGCAGCGATCGAGGCAGACCGCATCATATCCACTGCGTACCAGGAGAAAGACCGTGTCCCCCAAAGCCGCCGACAGCCGCAACAGCGTCGGCCGGCAAACCTCGCGCAGATTGCCGGGGTTTCCGGCCCGGGCGGCAAGCGCAAAAAACTCGATGCTCAGTCGGTAATACTTGCTGCGCCCATCCTGCTCTACCAGGCCTTCGTCGATCAGCATGCGCAGCAATCTGTGCGCCGAGGCCGGTGTCAGTCCGGCCGTCTCGGCCGCATTCGTCAACCGCGTCCCCGCGCTGCCGCACGTGGCTAGCGCACGCAGCAAGGCGACGGCGCGCGGCAGACTTCCGGAAGGTCCAGCACTCGAAGTATCATCCATCAGATGAAAATATCCTCTCCGTCGCCGCCTTCAAATTACACATACCGAAAGAGTCGTGTCGGATGTTTGCACATATCGGAATATGGCATTGACATACCGCGGATCAAAGACCTGAATGGTGAGTAACGCCCTCGCTCTGGCAGTCCTGCTCCATGCGCGAACCGGTCTTGCGTGTCGAAGATCTTCGGACCGAATTTCGCATTCGTGCCGAATGGTATGCGGCCGTCGATGGGGTGTCCTTCGCGCTCGACCGCAACGAGACGCTGGCCCTGGTCGGCGAGTCCGGCTGCGGAAAGTCGGTCACGGCCCTCTCTATTATGGGTCTCGTGCCGCAACCGCATGGTCGCGTGCCGGCGGGCCGCATCCTGCTCGATGGCGTCGATCTGCGAACTCTTGATGAAGCGAAGTTCGAGGCTCTGCGCGGCGATCGCATGGCGATGATCTTTCAGGAGCCGATGACGAGCCTCAATCCGGTAATGAGCATCGGATCGCAGGTTGCCGAAGCGCTGCGCGTCCATCGCGGCCTGCCCCGGGCAGCCGCCGAGGCGAAGGCGCTCGCGGTTCTCGAAGAGGTGAAAATTCCGTCCGCCAAGCAGCGTTTCCACGATTATCCGCATCAATTCTCGGGCGGCATGCGCCAGCGCGTGATGATCGCGATGGCGCTCGCGTGCGAACCGACGCTGCTGCTCGCCGACGAACCGACGACCGCCCTCGACGTGACCATCCAGGCGCAGGTGCTCGGGTTGCTCGCCGATCTGAAGTCGCGGCACGGCATGGCCATGCTGTTCATCACGCATAATCTCGGCGTCGTTGCCCAGATCGCCGATCGCGTTGCGGTGGTGTATGCGGGCCAGATTGTCGAAGAGGCGCCGGTGCACGAGATCTTCACAAAGCCCGCCCATCCCTATACGCGCGCGCTGTTCTCGGCTATCCCGCGCATGGATCGCGCGGAGCAGACTCTCGCCGCCATTCCCGGCCGCGTGCCGCCCCTCAACGACATGCCGAAGGGATGCCGTTTCGCGCCGCGCTGCCCGTTGCGCCGCGAAGGTTGCGAGACGCCGCAAGTTCTAGCCGCGGCTGCCCCACGGCATCTCGCCCGGTGTCATATCGCGACCAACACTTTTGCGAAGGAGCTTGCCCATGCTTGAGGCGGCCGGTCGCGTGGTGATGGTCTCTGGCGCTTCGCGCGGGATCGGCCGCGCCGTGGTGGAGCGCCTGGGCGCAGGCGGCTATCACGTCTCGGCCGGCGTGCGCGATACCCGCGGGCTGGTCGGATCCGACCGGCTGATGCTGCAGCGCTACGACGCCGAGTCGCTGGCCTCGGCGGAAGCATGGGTTGCGGCGACGATCGAGCGTTTCGGGCGCCTCGACGGCCTCATCAACGCTGCTGGAATCAATCCGGATGCCAATCTGACCGATCCGGACGAAACGGCGCTCGACGCCATGATGCTGATCAACGTCAAGGCGCCGATGCGGCTCATGCGACTCGCGCTGCCGCACCTCGCCGAGAGCGGCGAAGGACGCGTGATCAACGTCGCCTCGATGTCGGGCGAGCGCGTCCGCAATCCCAACGCCGGTTATGCAATGAGCAAGTTTGCGCTCATCGCGCTCACCCATGCCGTACGGCAATACGGCTGGGACCACGGCATCCGCGCGACCGCGATCTGCCCGAGCTTCGTTGCCACCGACATGACCGCGCATGTCACCAAATGGCCACGCGAGAAAATGAGCGACCCACGCGACATCGCCGAACTGATCGCGACGGTCCTGCGACTGCCAAACACCGCGACCATCGCCGAGTTGCTGGTCAATTGCCGGCTGGAGGACATGCTTTGAGATTGCAACGCCTGGCGGAGACCAATCGGGCCGCCGTGTCGTTCATGCTCGACGGTGCGCCCGTGGCCGCGCTCGAGGGTGACACTCTGCTCACGGCCATTCTCGCACAAGACGGCTACCTGCGCGCGAGCGAATTCGGCGATGGTCTGCGTGCGGGCTTTTGCCTGATGGGAGCGTGCCAGGATTGCTGGGTGAACGTCGAGGGAGGCGGCCGCGTGCGCGCCTGCACGACCCCAGTCGCAGAAGGCATGCACGTGTCACGCAGGATGGTGCAGCCATGAGTATCGTCATCGTCGGCGCCGGTCCGGCCGGCACACGCGCGGCCGAGGTTCTTGTCTGCGCAGGCCTGCGTCCAATCGTGATCGACGAAGCGCCGGAGAATGGCGGGCGTATCTATCAGCGCCAGCCCGCCGGATTCCAGCGCACCGCGCGTGCTCTCTACGGCTTTGAGGCTGCAAAGGCACAGGCCATACACGACACATTCGACCGGCTGCGGTCCTCGGTGGATTTCCGGCCACGAACACTCGCATGGAATTTGCGTTCCGGCGTGATCGACACGATCTGCGACGGAAGGGCGAGTGTCGTGCCGTTCGCGCAGACCATCCTTTGCACTGGTGCGATGGATCGGGTGATCCCGCTCCCGGGCTGGACACTGCCGGGGGTATTCACTCTGGGCGGATCGCAGATTTCACTGAAGGCGCAGGGCTGCGCCATCGGCGCGCGCGTTGCCTTTCTCGGAACTGGGCCCCTGCTTTATCTCGTCGCCTATCAATATGCCCGCGCCGGCGCGCAAATTGCGGCTGTGCTCGACACGACTCCGTTCGCCACGAAGGCAACACAGGCGTTCAGGCTGATGCGCGGCCGCGCAACTTTCGCCAAAGGCCTTTACTACATCGCCTGGCTGCGGGCGCACGGCATCCCCATCGTCGAGGGCGCAATACCGCTCGCGATCGAAGGCGACGGTCGAGTCGAATCGCTGAGCTGGCGCGATGCGCGCGGCTGCAAGCACGGGGCGGCAGTCGACGCCGTCGCGCTCGGCTTTGGGCTGAAACCGGAGGCGCAGCTTGCCGATCTCGCCGGCGTGCCGTTCGACTTCGATCCCGTGCAGCACAACTGGCAGCCCCGCAAGGACCAGAGCGGGCAAACATCCGTCGAAGGCGTGTTCCTTGCCGGCGACGGCAGCGGCATTCGCGGTGCCGATCTTGCCGAGGCAGCCGGCGCGCGAGCCGCCTGGGCGGTGCTGGCAGCGCGCGGTCTGCCGGTCGATGCGCGCGCAGTCGCGCGCCTCGATGCGAGACTGGCAGAAGGTGAAACCTTCCGCGCCGCATTGGAGCGCGCTTTTCCATTCCCAACAAAGCTCGCCGCAGACATGGCCGACGATACGATCCTTTGCCGCTGCGAAGTGATCACGGCGGGCGAATTGCGCGCAGCCGCGAACGAAGTCCTCGCGACGCTTCCGCCGTCGGAAGTCAATCGGGCCAAAGCCCTCACCCGCGTCGGCATGGGACGCTGCCAGGGGCGCGTCTGCGGCGCGGCCGCGGCCGAGGTGCTGGCGGCCACGATGTCCTGCCCGGTCGAGCAGGTTGGCCGCCTGCGCGGACAACCGCCCGTGAAGCCGATCCCCATTCTCCCCGCGGAGGCCGCATGAGCGCGACGTCCGCCGATGTGTTGATCGTGGGGGGCGGTGGCGCCGGCTGCTCCACGGCCCTGCATCTTGCAAAGCGTGGCGTGCGATGCATTCTGCTCGAACGCGGCCAGATCGGCGGGCAAGCCAGCGGCGTCAATTACGGCGGCGTACGCCAACAGGGCCGGCATCCGGCCGAATTGCCGCTCGCCCGCCGCGCGCGCGAAATCTGGGCACGGCTGCCGGAACTCATCGGCACCGACTGCGAATTCGAGGTGACGGGCCACCTCAAGCTTGCGCGCAACCAGGCCGAGGAAGCCGAGCTGATCGCTTATCTCGACGTCGCCAAAGCCAACGAACTTCCACTGATCATGATCGGAGGCAACGCCATCCATCAGCAATATCCCTGGCTGGGCCCCGACGTCGTGGCCGGCTCGTTCGCGCCAGACGACGGCGCCGCAAATCCCCGTCTGTTGAGCCCGGCTCTCGCACGGGCCGCGCGCGATGTGGGTGCCGAAATCCGTCAATTCACCCCGGTCAGCAAGCTGGCCCACGATGGCGCTGAGTTCATCGTGACGTCGGGCCACCACGAATTTCGTGCCCGATATCTCGTCAACACAGCCGGCTATTGGGGCGGCGCGGTCGCCGCGGCATTCGGCGAGCAGGTTCCGGTTTCGCCGCTCAACCCGAACATGCTCGTGACCGAGCCCCTGCCCTATTTCATTGCGCCCAATCTGGGCGTCGTCGGTGGCGACGTCTACCTGCGTCAAATCCGTCGGGGGAACGTGATCTTCGGCGGTGGTCGCGGACATTCCGATCCAGATGTTCCCTCGTCACGACCATCGCCCGAAGCAAGCGCCACAGCCATGGCGAAGGCGCTGCAGCTCGTGCCGCAGCTCGCCGGCACCCAGGTGATCCGGAGCTGGACCGGCATCGACGGCGAAACGCCGGACGATATTCCGGTCATCGGGCCGAGCCGCACGACGCCTGGCCTGTTTCATGCATTCGGATTCTCCGGTCACGGTTTCCAGCTTGGCCCGGCCATCGGAGCCATCATGAGCGAGCTGGTCCTCGACGGACACACGGATGTCCCGCTCGAGCCGTTCCGTATCGATCGTTTCGCAGAGAACGGATTGTTCAACCAGCAGGGACAGAGACATGACGCTTCGCATCACGCTTAGTGCGGCACTTGCGGCCGCCATCTTCATTGCAGTGCCCGCTTCGGCGGCGCCGAAGAGCGATCTGAAAGTCGGGATGGCTGCCCAGGACGTCGGCCAGCTCGATCCTCATCGTGCGGTCAGCACCATCGACCGCACCGTGGTTGCCTGGATGTATAACGGCCTCGTACGCTTCAAGCCGGGAACCATGGACCCGACGCTGATCGAGCCGGATCTCGCGGAGAAGTGGGAATCGAGTGCCGACAAGCTCGACTGGACTTTCCACTTGCGCCACGGCGTCAAGTTTCACGCCGACTTTGGCGAGCTGACCGCGGATGACGTCGTGTTCAGTCTCAAGAGAGCCAGCGACGCCAAGACCTCGGCCTTCTCCGCCGACTTCGCCGCGTTCAAGACCATCGAGGCAACGGACCCTCATACGGTCCACATCGTCCTGGCGCGCCAGGTGCCGAGCCTGCTCGGGTTGCTCACCAATTATTCCGGCGGCTACATCGTCAGCCGCAAGGCGGTCGAGAAGCATGGCGCGGACTTCACGCGCAATCCGGTCGGCACAGGCCCCTTCGCCTTCGTTTCCGACACCCCGAACCAGTCGCTCGAACTCGCGGCCTTCGACGGCTATTTCAGAGGCAAGCCGAAGCTCGAGCATGTAAGCTACCGCTACATTCCCTCCGACTCATCGCGCGACCTTGCCTTCCAGAACGGCGAGATCGACCTCATCTACGGCAAACAGGATCAGGCCTGGATCAACCGCATTCGCGCATTGCCGAACTCGGTCGTGGACGTCTTCGAACCCGGCGAACTGGCCAATCTCAATCTCAACATCACGGCGAAGCCACTCGACGACATCCGCGTGCGGCAGGCGATCGCCTATGCCGTCAACCGGCCGGAACTCGTCAAGTGGCAGGGCACCGATACCGCACGGCCCGGCCAGAGCGTGATTCCGGCGGGTTATCTCGGATTCTCGAAGGATGTCGGTCTCGTCAACACCGACGTCGCCAAGGCCAAGGCGCTGCTCAAGGACGCCGGCTATCCCGATGGCGTGACGATCAAGATCATCCACACGCAATTGCCGCAGATGCTGGGCAGCATGCAGGTCGTGCAGGCGCAGCTGCGCAAGGCAGGCATCAATCTCGACATCCAGGTCGTCGATCACGCCACCTTCCACCAGCAGATCCGCAAGGATCTGAGCCCGATCGTCTACTACGCAGCGGCGCGCTTTCCGGTGGCGGACATCTACCTGACGCAGTTCTTCCATTCGGCAAGCATCGTCGGAAAGCCGACGGCGGTCACCAATTTCAGCCACTGCGACGTGGCGGACAAGGAAATCGACGCCGCCAAGACCGAGACCGATACCGAAAAGCAAGTTGCACTCTGGGTCGAGGCCCAGAAGAAGATTGTTGCAGCGCTCTGCGCCGTTCCGCTGGCGGAGGCCTTGCAGATCTGGGCGCATCACACCGACCTCGACTACGGCTATGAGTTGAAGGCGTCGCTCTCGCTCGGTCCGCTCCTGACCGAAGCCACGCAATTCAAGTGAGGCAAGCGCGACCAAGCTAAGGGATCGCCCGGTGATTGGCTTCATCGTCCGCAGATTGCTGGCCTCGATACCGACGCTGCTCGCGGTATTGACGCTCGTCTTTCTTCTGGTGCGCGTGGTCCCCGGCGATCCGGCTATCGCCATCCTCGGCGATCGGGCCACCCCGGAAACGCTCGCGGCCCTGCGCGCCGAACTCGGCCTTGATCGCTGGATCGGCGCGCAATATTTCGAGTTCCTCGGTCACGCCTTGCGCGGCGATCTCGGCACCAGCATGGTCACGCATCGCGCGGTCTGGACCGAGATTGCCGATGCTTTGCCGCACACCATCGTGTTGACGCTGACTGCCATGGCGATCGGCTGCCTGATCGGCATTCCAGCCGGCGTCTGGGCTGCCCTCCACCGCAACGGTCCGATCGACGTGCTCACGCGCCTGCTGTCATTGCTCGGGTTGTCTTTTCCCGTGTTTGTTTCGGGTATTTTTCTCCTGATCGTCTTCGCGTTGCAACTGCACTTGTTTCCGGTGATCGGCAATCCGCGCCCGGGCGACTGGATCGACGGCCTGCACAAGCTCGTCCTGCCCGCGACGACCCTTGGCATCGTCATGGCGGCCTATGTCGTCCGCGTGACGCGCAGCTCGATGCTGCAGGTTCTTGGCGAGGATTACATTCGCACCGCGCGCGCGAAGGGTGTGCCACGGCGCGCCATCATCTGGCGCCACGGCTTGTCCAACGCCCTGATCCCGGTGGTCACCGTGGTCGGCCTCTATGTCGGCATCCTCATCGGCAATTCGGTGCTCACCGAAATCGTCTTCAATCGGCCCGGCCTCGGCAAGGTGATCGTCAGTGCGCTGACCCAGCGCGACTACACCATGTTGCAGGGCATGATGGTGATCTATTGCTTCCTGATCGTGGTGGTGAACCTGATCACCGACATCAGCTATGGCCTCATCGACCCGAGGGTTAAGCAATGACTGATGTGGCCCTTTCCGCACCGCGTTCGCCCTGGCGTGTGATGGCCGGCCGGCTCTTGAGCGACCCGACGACACTCGCCGGCGTCGTGCTCTGCGCGATCGTCGTCATCGGCGCGCTGCTCGCACCTTGGATTGCTCCTCGCGATCCCCTCGAACAGAATATTCTCGATCGCCTGGCGGGACCCGGTTTCGACTATCTGCTCGGCACCGACCAGTTCGGCCGTGACGTGCTGTCACGGCTACTGTGGGGGGCCCGGGTATCGCTACTGGTGTCCTTTCTCTCCATTGTCGGCGCCATCGTCGTCGGCGGTGCGATCGGCATGATCAGCGGCTATGTCGGCGGCCGTTTCGATCTCGTGACCATGCAGGTGATGGACGTCCTCCTGTCGTTTCCGAGCCTGATCCTAGGCATGATCATGGTGGCACTGCTTGGGTCGAGTGTCACCAATCTCATCATTGCCATTGCGCTCACTGCGATAGCCCCCTTCGCGCGCATTGCGAGAGCACCCGTCCTGGTGCTCAAGGAACGCGCCTTCATCGAGGCCGGCCGCGCGCTCGGGTTCTCGCACTTGCGCATTCTGCTGGTGCATGTGCTGCCGAACATCGTCACCGATCTCCTCGTCATGGGCACACTCTGGATGGCGACCGCAGTCCGCACCGAGGCCTCGCTGTCCTTCATCGGGCTCGGCGTCAAGCCGCCGACGCCGACCTGGGGCGGCATGATGCGGGACGGATTCGAGAACATTCTGGATTCGGCATGGCTGTGCATATGGCCGGGACTGGCCATTCTTGTCCTGGTGCTTGGACTGAACCTCCTGGGTGACGGCCTTTGCGACGTGACCGATCCGAAAGCGAACGCCCAATGACCGCGTCGCAAGCCCTGCTCGAGGTTCGTGACCTCGCCAAGCATTTCACGGTGACGAAGGGCTTTCCCCGCCCGATCACAACGAAAGTCCGCGCCGTCGACGGCGTCAGCTTCGTAGTCGCGCGCGGCGAGGCATTCGGCCTCGTCGGCGAGTCCGGCTGCGGCAAGTCGACTGTGGCGCGCGCCGTGCTGCGCCTGATTCCGCCTGATGCCGGTCGTGTGCGCTTCGCCGACATCGACGTGACCGGCGCCCATGGATCCATACTGCAGCGGCTGCGCCGTCGCATGCAAATCGTATTCCAGGACCCCTATTCGTCGCTCAATCCGCGACGCACGATCGGCCAGGCTTTGACCGAGCCGCTTGGCGTGCACGGCCTTGCCCGCGGTCGCGCCGCACGCGAACGCGCAATCGCATTGCTGGAGGAGGTTGGGCTGCCGCCGTCCGCCTACGACCGCCACCCGCACGAGTTTTCCGGGGGACAGCGTCAGCGCATCGGAATTGCTCGTGCGTTGTCCGTCGAGCCCGAGCTGATTGTTGCCGACGAGCCGGTGTCTGCGCTCGACGTTTCTGTGCAGTCGCAGGTGCTACTGTTGCTGAAGGATCTTCAGTCACGGCGTGGTCTGACATTCGTGTTCGTCAGTCACGATCTCGGTGTCGTGCGGTGGTTCTGCTCGCGCGTCGCGGTGATGTATCTCGGGCGCATTGTGGAGGACGGTTCGGTGGCACGCGTATTCGGCGCACCACGTCATCCCTACACCCGTATGCTGCGTGATGCTTCGCCGATCCCCGACCCGGGCATACGAGGCACACTGCCGCGCATCGTCGGCGAAATCCCCTCCGCCGCCAATCCGCCGGCAGGATGTCACTTTCATCCCCGTTGTCCCCGCGCGTCCGATGTATGCAGGACCGCGTATCCCGAATGGCAAGTTGATGCTGATGGAGGTGTCGCCTGTCACCACCCAGAGACCTGATCAGTCGTGGCAACAAGTGTTGACGATCCCTCCAGTTTCACCCTTGTTGCCCGTCGGAGTGAGCCGCTTGGTCGCGTGAAACTAGGGCGGCGCGGCGATCTTATCTGACCTTGCGCGCAAAGAATTTCTGGAATGCTGCGAGCGCCTCTGGCGAGCGCATGCGCTCCGCGAAGAAATGGTTCTCCTGGCCTATCCGGCGCTCGATCTCTTCGGTTGGGGGCTTCAGGAGCTTACGCGCGGCCGCGACCGCCTCCGCCGGCAGCGCGCAGATTTCGCGCGCGACTTTCTGCGCCTCGACGACGGCGTGCCCGGGCGCCACGATCTGATTGACCAGGCCGGCCTCCTTCGCGTCTTCCGCGCTCATCTCGCGGCCCATCACCAGCATAGAAAACGCGCGCTGATGCCCAACCATACGCGGCACGAGCAGGCTGGTGGCGCCATCGGGCAGGAGGCCATAGTGGATGTAGGGTGAGGAAAACGTCGTGGTCGTGCTCGCGATCACGTAGTCGCAATGCAACACCATGGTCATGCCGATGCCGATCGCAATGCCATCGACGGCGGCGATGATCGGCTTGGTGTTGTTAACCAGCGCCTGAAGGAAAGTGACCGAGTTGCGCGGCCGCGCGCCGTCGTCGGCTTCGGTCGCAGCTTTCAGGAAATCGCCGATGTCGTTGCCGGCGGTGAATACGCCCGAGCGGCCCGTGAGGATCAGGCAGCGGATCGCGGGATTGGATTGCGCGGCATTGATGGCATCGCTCATCGCCAGGTACATGTCCTGGGTCAACGTGTTCTTCTTCTCCGGCCGGCGCATCGTGATCATGCGGGTGGCGCCGTCGTCGGTGACGATGATGTGCTCGGTCATGACGCTTCCCTCGCAATCTCGTTCTCTTAGTCGAACTGGACCGGCTCAGATCCGGGGTAGGAATGAGCGACGAACTCGCAAAACGCGCGAGCTGCCGGAGAAAGATCCGCCTTGCTCTTCCAGGCAAGCCCGACATCCATGGTGTGGACATCGTCATCGAGCGTCTTCAGATCGATGCGATGTCCCTCGAGCGACCAGGGACGATAGACCATGTCCGAAAGGATGGTAATTCCCATGCCCGTCGCAACCATGCTGCGAACGGCCTCGACCGACAAGGTGCGGAAGATAACGTTCGGAACATGCGTCGTGTGCTGCCAGTAGCGCATTGCGGAGCGTTCGGCTTCGTCGACGGTCAACATCAGATAGGGTTCGCTCGCCAGATCCGCCAGTTTGATGCTGTCTCTGCGGAGGAGCGGATGATTGGCACAAGTCCACAAGCGACGCCGCGAGCGCAGCAACAGCCGTGAGCGAATGGAGTGCCGGTCATGCAGATTCGAAACGAGCATGACCGCAGCATCGACGCTGCCGCTGATCAGACTCTGCTCGATCGCATCGCGCTGAAATTCGTGCAGGCGTACCGTTATACCTGGAAACGAACGCCAGAAGCGGGACAACAGCGGCGGCAGGAAATATCCGGCAACGGTATAGCTGACGGCCACGTCGACTATGCCGTCAACCTGCGTTCCCCAGCGATGCGGGCCGCGCATCGCATCTGAAACACTCGCCTCGATGGCGCGGGCGCGTTGCAAAAACTCCTGTCCGTCGAAGGTCAACGTCACGCCGTTCGAGTGACGGTCGAATAGCTTGCGGCCAAGCTCGGCTTCCAGCATCTTGATCGAGGCTGTAACCGCCGACTGCGAGACGTTCAGAGCAGCTGCGGCCGCCGAAACGCGTCCGGTTTCGGCCGTGGCGATGAAATGCCGAACCTGACGGAACGTCAGAGACATCAAATTTTCCGATATCAGTGAACGATATTTCGAATTTTACAATCACCCGGTGGAACGGAAAAATCAATCCATCGGTTCGCGGGTGAGAAGGCATTAAGATGATGTCCGGTGGCTTGGAGTTGGTCGCTCGCGATGTCAGCGTCCAATTCGAAGGCTTGAAAGCGTTGTCCGGCGTTACCCTGACCGTACCGCGGGGGCGCATCACCGGGCTGATCGGCCCCAATGGCGCCGGCAAAACCACTCTTATTAATGTACTTACAGGTTTTCAGCCGGTCGGCATCGGTAGCATCGAACTTGAAGGCGAGCCGCTCAATGGCATTGCGGCGCACAAGTTGCGACGCAAAGGCGTAGCGCGGACTTTCCAGTCGGGCCGACTTTTCCGTGATCTGCCGGTGATAGACAACCTGGAGGTGACCGGCGTCGGTCTCGGCCAGGCTCGTCGCGACGCGATCGCGGAGGCCGAGCGGGTTCTGGCCTGGCTCGGCATTTCGCACCTGGCGAGCACCATCGCGGGCGCCCTGCCCTACACGGACGAGCGGCGTGTCGCCGTCGGCCGCGCTATCATGTGCACGCCGCGCTATCTGCTGCTCGACGAGCCGGCGGCGGGCATGTCCGAACATGAGAGCCACGAACTCGCCACGATTATCCGGCGGATCGCGGATGAGCTCAACGTCGGCGTACTCCTGATCGAGCACAATATCGGCCTCGTGCTCGAACTCTGCGAGCGCATCTTCGTCCTCGACTCCGGCGAAATCATCGAAGTCGGCACACCCGCAGAGATCCGCGATAGCGACGCCGTGCGACATGCCTATATGGGTACGCAACGCGACGAGTTGATTCCGCCGATCGTCGCTGAAGAGGCGGTCGCATCATGACGTTGCTCGCCGTCGACGACATCACGGTCAGCTACGGGCGCTTGACGGCGCTGCGTGGGGTCACGCTGAAAATCGACGAAGGCGAAGTCTTGTTCGTGACTGGCCCGAACGGCGCCGGCAAATCGACCCTGCTCAATGCGATTGCGGGCGTCGTGCCGGCGGGCTCGGGCTCCATCATGATCGATGGCGCAACGGTCACCGGCACCTCGCCGGAAGAAATTGCCCGGCGCGGATTCTCGCTGGTGCCGGAGGGACGCAACGTCTTCGGCGGCCTGACGGTCGAGGAGAATCTGAAGGTCGGCACCGGCATGCGGACCGACCGGAAGAAGATCGCGGACGATCTGGCGTCCGTCTACGACGAATTCCCGATGCTAGCCGAGCGCCGCCACACCCCGGCCGGCATGCTCTCCGGCGGCCAGCAGCAGATGCTCGTCATCGGTCGCGCACTGATGGCCGCACCGCGCATCATGGCGATCGACGAGCCGTCGCTCGGCCTTGCGCCAAAGATCATCGACCAGGTCTACGAGATCCTGGTACGGCTGCGCGCGCAGCGCAAGCTCACCCTCCTTATCGTCGAGCAAAGCTCGACCCGCGCCATGATGACCGGTGGACGGATGGTTCTGATCCGCGGGGGGCGCATCGTTCTGGAGGGCGCCGCCACAGACATGATCAAGGACGATCGACTGAAGCAGGCCTATTTCGGCTTCGGAGATCACTGAGATGACGGACATCCTGCAGATCGTCTTCGACGCGCTGAGCCTCGGCAGCCTTTACGCGCTGGGGGCGCTCGGCATCGCTCTGATCTTCGGCGTCATGCGGCTGGTCAATTTCGCCCACGGCGATTTCATCGCCTTTTGCGTGTTCGCAATGCTGTGGCCCTCGGTCGACGCGGCGGCGATCGTATTTGCCGGCCAACTGCCGTCCTATCTGCTAATCCCGCTTCTGCTCCTGATCGGCGCGGTGCTGTCGATACTGTCGGAGATCGTGGTCTTCCGCCGCTTCCGCAACACCAATCCGGCGACGATGATGATCGCATCCTTTGCTCTCGGCTTCGTCATCCGGCATCTCCTGCTGATGCTGTATTCGAGCCGGCCGAAATCGATCACGCTGTGGCCGAGCCTGGGCCTGCCGGTCGAATTCCTCGGCGCCCACATCCCGATGCTCCAGGTCGTGACCATCATCATCACGCTGGTCGTACTCGTCGTGCTCGTCCTGTTCCTCAAGCGCACGCGCTATGGGCTGGAGATGCGCGCGGCGGCGGAGAATTTCACCATGGCCCGCATGCTTGGGGTTCGCGCCAATGGCGTGATCCTGCTGGCTTTCGCCATCAGCGGCATGCTGGCCGCGGCGATCGGCCTGATCCTGGCCACCAACTCCGGCACCGCCGATATCAGTATGGGAGCCAACGTGATGCTGATCGCCTTCATCGCAACCGTGATCGGCGGCCTCGGCAGCATTCCGGGTGCCGTTGCGGCCGGATTCCTGATCGGCGCGGCGAGTGTCGTGTTCCAGGCGACGTTGCCTCATGACGCCCGCGTGTTCCGCGATGCCTTCGTCTACGGCGCCGTCATCGTCGTGCTCCTGGTGCGGCCACAGGGCCTGTTCGCACCGAAATCAGCCAAGCAGAGAGTTTGATCGAATGTCGACGCGGCCATCCGTCATCCGGCAGACGATCGTGACTCCGATCATCCTGATCGTAGCGCTGCTCATCATGGCCGCCCTCGCCTATCAATTCGGCAGCCGGGCCTTCAATCGCACCGCCGTCGAGATGTTCATCAACATCATGGTCGTCGTCGGCCTCTACGTCTTCGTCGGCAATTCGGGCCTGCTGTCATTCGGCCATATCAGCTTCATGTGCCTCGGCGCCTACATGACCGCCTGGCTCGCCATCCCGCCGGTGATGAAGTCGATCACGCTCAAGGGACTGCCGGCTTGGCTGCTGCACACGCAACTACCGATGTGGGTGGCGACCCCAATCTCGGGCGTGTTCGCGGCGCTGTTCGCGCTGATCATCGGACGCGTGATCATGCGCCTGTCGGGCATAGCCGCCTCGATCGCGACTTTCGGCCTGCTCGGCGTCGTCAACAACGTCTATTCGAATTGGGACTCCGTGACGGGTGGACAGGGCTCGATCGTCGGCATTCCGCCAACCATGAACGTCTGGATTGGGTGGCTCGGTGCCGCGATTGCGATCGTAATCGCCTATCTCTATTCGATCTCGCGCTCGGGACTTGCGCTTCGCGCCACGCGCGACGAGGCCGTCGCCGCGAGCGCCTCCGGCATCGACGTCGTCCGCGAGCGGCTGATCGCCTTCGTCGTCAGCGCCTTCATCATCGGGCTCGCCGGCGCGCTCTATGCACACTTCCTCAGCATCGTGAATCCTGGCGCGTTTTATCTGCGGACGACCTTTGTCACGCTGTCAATGCTGGTGGTCGGCGGCATGTACAGCCTCAGCGGGGCCGTCTCGGGCGTAGTCGTGATGTCGTTGCTGATCGATCTGTTCCGCAATCTCGAGAGGGGCATCAGCCTCGGCGGCCACACCATCGCATTGCCGAATGGCGTCCAGGAGATCGCGATCGGCATCATCACCATTGTGATCCTGATGTACCTGCCCACGGGACTAACCCGCAACCAGGAATTCTCCTGGCGCGGATGGCCGTTGCAGCGGCGTCTGGCTCGCCCCGTCCAGACGGCGCTGAAGGAACTGAACTGACGTTCGTTTGCTCAATTGGAGGAGTGGCTCATGCGTTTTACGACAATACTCAGTGTTCTGGCGGGAGCGACTGCGCTCTGCTTCACGCCCGCCCAGGCGGCCGACGAGATCGTCGTCGGCTTTGCGACCGCGGCATCCGGATTCATGCAGGCCTATGACAAGCCGGCGCAGGATGCGGCTCTGATCAGGATCGATGAGATCAACAAGGCCGGCGGGCTGCTCGGCAAGAAGATCAAGCCTGTCTTCGCCGACACCAAGACCGACCAGGCCGAGGGCGCCAAAGCTGGTCTTGCGGTGCTCGACCAGGGCGCCGACCTCGTCATTGTCTCTTGCGACTACGATTTCGGCGCGCCCGCGGCGCTGCAGGCCCAGGCAGCCGGCAAAGTCTCCTTCTTCCTCTGCGCAGAGTCGATCAAGGCCGGCATTCCCGGCGTCGGCCCGTTCTCGTTCTCAGCCTCGGTGCTGGCGGCGGTCCAGGGCGCGACCATGGCGGAATGGGCCTACAACAAGAAGAATGCGCGCAACTTCTACCGGCTGCTCGATAGCTGGACCGTCTACAACAAGGGGATTTGCGACGGCTTCGACTGGCAGATGCCGCACCTGAAGGAGGCCAAGCTCGTCGGCAGCGATACTTTCAAGAACGATGACGCCTCGATCGCCTCGCAAATTACGCGCATCAAAAGCCTACCGAAGGAACCGGACGCCATCATGCTCTGCACGATGATGCCGGGCGCCGTATCCGCCATCAAGCAGATCCGCGCCGCCGGCATCAAGTCGATGATCCTGAACGGCTCCGGCGTCGACGGCAGCTATTGGCTGAACGCCACACCGGATCTGTCGAACTTCTACGTTCCGGTACAGGGCTCGGTCTATGGCGACGATCCCAATCCCAAGGTCAACGAGTTCAACAAGAAGTACAAGGAAGTCACCGGCGGCGATCCGTCGAGCCAGTACGTCTATCCCGGCTACGTCCTGATCGACGTCTGGGCCAAGGCGGTCGAACGCGCCAAGTCTACCGACGCGCCGGCGGTCGTTGCCGAACTCGAGAAGATGACCAACGAACCGACGCTGTTCGGGCCTCGCACCTTCACCAAGGACATCCACCATCAGAACCAGGGTCGTTACCTGATCGTCGACACCGAGGCCGGCAAGCCGAAGGTGGTCGATCAGTGGACGATCTCGGAGAAGATTCCGCTCGACTATCTGGTGTCCAAGTAAACCGGCAATGCGCCGTCCGGGGTACGCCATGCGGACCCCGGACGACCTTGCTTCTTCGTCTGCAAAGTCGTTGGGAGGAAATGGAGAGATGGTCGTGATCAACTGCGACATGGGCGAGGCCTACGGCCTCTACAAGATGGGCGACGACAAGGCACTGATGCCCCATATCGACGTCGCTAACGTCGCTTGCGGCTTTCATGCCTCCGACTTCAATCACATGCGCAAGACGGTGCAACTAGCCAAGGAGTTCGGCGTCAAGGTCGGCGCGCACCCCTCGCTACCCGACTTGCAGGGTTTCGGCCGCAGGGAGATGAAAATCAGCCGCGAGGAGCTGGCCAACTGCCTGCTCTATCAGATCGGAGCCCTCAAGGCGTTTCTCGACGCCGAGGGCATGGCCCTCAACCACATCAAACCGCACGGCGCCCTCTATGGCATGGCGTCGCGCAACGAGGAGATCGCTGAAGCCGTAGCCGATGCCGCCGACGTCTATAAGGTGCCACTGCTCGGCATGAAGGGAACGCTGCATCAAACGGTCTATGAGCGCCGCGGCCACACCTTCGTCGCCGAATATTATGCCGACCTCGATTACAACGCCGACGGCAGCCTCATCATCACCCGCGAGCACGAGGCCAAGGACCCCGTCGATGCCGCCTCACGGTGCACGCGCGCCGTGAGCGAAGGCAAGACGCGGACAGTGGCCGGAAACGACATCACGGTCGGCGCCGATTCGATCTGCATCCATTCCGACACGCCCAACGCAGTCGCGATCGCGGAGGCCGTTCGCGAGGCGGTCCGTCCCTATCTCACTGCGCGCTGAGCCAGTGCGCCAACAATCGAAGCAATCACGTCACGAGGAATCCATGGCAACCCAACAGATCTTCTCGCCGCTTCCGGGCATCTTCTATCGCAAGCCAGCCCCCGACAAGCCGGCCTACAAGAACGACGGCGACGTGGTCGCAGACAGCGACACGATCGGGCTCATCGAGGTGATGAAGTCGTTCAACGAGGTGAAGGCTGGCGCCGCCGGCAAGATCCTGCGGTTCCTCGCCGAGAACGAGGAGCCCGTGATGGCCGGTCAAGCGATCGCCGAAATCGACACTTGAGGCTCACCGCATCTCCATGCCGATCAAAAAGCTCCTCATAGCCAATCGAGGCGAGATCGCAGTGCGCATCATCCGCGCAGCGCGCGAGCTCGGCATTGCGACCGTGCAGGTCTATAGCAAGGCCGACAAGGACTCGCTCGCTGTCCGGCTCGCCGACGAGTCGATCGAGATCGGCCCGCCCCAAGCTTCAAAGTCATACCTCAATCAGGCGACCATCCTTGCTGCCGCCAAGACCTCTGGCGCCGATGCCATCCATCCCGGCTACGGCTTCTTGGCCGAGAACGCCGAATTCGCCGGGGCTGTCGAAGCATCAGGCCTGATCTTCGTTGGTCCGACCGCGCAATCGATCCGGCTGATGGGAGACAAGGTCGCGGCGCGGGAAGCTGCAGCCTCGGCCGGCGTTCCCACTGTCCCTGGCAGCCGCGGTCGCCTGGAATCGATTGACGACGCTTTCGCGCTTGTCGGCAAGACGGGCTTTCCCGTCATGATCAAGGCGGCAGCCGGCGGCGGTGGGCGCGGCATCCGCATCGCGCGATCGGCCGAGGAATTCCGTCATCTGATGCCGCAGGCCCAGGCCGAAGCGCTCGCCGCGTTCGGCGATGGTGGGCTGTACGTCGAGAAGCTGGTCGAAGGCGCGCGGCACATAGAGGTGCAGGTGCTCGGTGACGGGCACGACGTCATTCATTGCTTCGAGCGCGAATGCTCCTTGCAGCGACGTCGCCAGAAGGTTTGGGAAGAGGCCCCCTCGCCTTCGCTGGCTGCAGCCGTCCGGGAAAAACTTTGCGCTTCTGCTGTTGCGCTGGCCAAAGCGGTCAACTACCGCGGCGCCGGAACGCTCGAATATCTCTACGACGACAGGACGCATGAATTCTATTTTCTCGAGATGAACACCCGCATCCAGGTCGAGCATCCCGTCACAGAGATGATCACCGGCATCGATCTCGTGGGCGAGATGATCCGGATCGCCGGCGGCGAGCGCCTACGCTTGCGCCAGGACGAGGTGTGCGTCAGCGGCCATTCGATCGAGGTCCGCATCAATGCCGAGGATCCCTCGAAGAACTTCCTGCCGAACCCGGGAACCGTCAGCGCGCTCGACGTACCCGGCGGCGACGGCGTGCGCTTCGACAGCATGCTCTATCAGGGCTACACCGTACCACCTTTCTACGACAGCCTGCTCGCCAAGCTGATCGTGCATGACAGAGATCGAGCGAGCGCGATCCGAAAGCTCGAGCGCGCCCTTGCCGAGCTCAATGTCGAGGGCCTGGCGACGACGAAGTCGCTGCATCAGGCGCTTACCCGCGACGCCGACGTGCAGGCCGGACGCTTCCATACAGCCTGGCTCGAACCTTGGCTGGACTCCCATGCCGCGACGCTTGCGGCGCCGTTACCGACGGCAAAGGCTGCCCCATGATCACGAGAGAACCCGCCCCGTCAGCAACAGGAGGCCGCTAGTCATGCAAACCCGATTTTCCTTTGGCGGTGATGAGCACATCTTCGCCGAAGTCGGCGAAGCGATGTCGCTGGAGGCTTTCTTCAAGAGCCTCTTCGTCACCAATGCGGTGCGTGACGCCAAGATCAAGGGAGTGACCGAGATCTGTCCGGCGAATGCATCCTATCAAATCAAGTTCGACCCTGATCAGATCAAGCCCGACGATCTCCTTACCGAGCTGAAGCGGCTGGATACGGGATCCGAGAAGTCCGAGCCGGTGATCAAGACGCGGATCATCGAGATCCCCGTGCTCTACAACGATCCCTGGACGCACGAGACCCTGATGCGCTTCCGAGAACGGCACCAGGATCCGAACGGGACCGACCTCGAATACGCCGCGCGCATCAACGGGCTCGATGGCGTCGATGCCTTCATCAAGGCGCATTCGAGCTCGCCCTGGTTCGTCTCAATGGTCGGCTTCGTCGCAGGCCTACCCTTCCTCTACCAGATGGTGGAGCGCAAGCGGCAGCTTCAGGCGCCGAAATATCTGCGGCCACGCACGGACACGCCAAAGCTCACCGTGGGGCACGGCGGATGCTTCAGTTGCATTTATTCGGTGCGCGGTGCTGGCGGCTACCAGATGTTCGGCATCACGCCGATGCCGATCTACGATCCCAATCAGAAGATCAGCTATCTGCGCGACTTCATGTGCCTGTTCCGACCGGGCGACATCGTGAAGTGGAAGCCGATCGACCGGGCAGCCTATGACGCAGCAGTCGCCGACGTCGATGGCGGCCGCTTCGCGCCGGTCATCCGCGACGTCTCGTTCTCGCTGACCGAGTTCAACCGCGACATTGATGCCTACAACCGCAAGCTCGATGGAGTCCTCCATGGCCATTAAGGTTTTGAAGCCGGGTCTGGCGACCACCGTCCAGGACCTTGGGCGCCCCGGGTATTATCACATCGGCATCCCGCTCTCCGGCGGCATGGACCGTCACGCGCTCGCGGCCGCCAATTTACTCGTCGGCAACCCGGAAGGTGCGGCCGTGCTCGAAGCAGTGTTCATGGGACCGGAACTCGAATTCACCGAGGACGCCACGGTCGCGATCGCCGGCGCCGAGCTGCCGCCGAAGCTTGATGGCGAGCCGCGCGAGACCTGGACCAGCTTCAAGGTGAAGCGCGGCCAGATCCTCTCGTTCGACTTCCTCAAGCAGGGCGCGCGCGGCTACATTGCGGTCGCCGGCGGCATCGATGTTCCCGTCGTTCTCGGCTCGCGCTCGACCTATGCACTCGGCGCGCTCGGCGGCTTCAAGGGCCGAAAGCTCGAAGCCGGCGACGAGCTGCCGGTCGGCAAGGCCGCAGCAACCGTGAAAGATGGCCGCACGGTCGCGAAGGACCTGCGCGGCCAGCCGGCCGGCATGCCGACTGAGTTGCGCGCCATGCCGGGGCTCTACTGGCATCGCATCACCGAGGCCGCCGGCAACGCCTTCTTCTCCGACACCTGGAAGGTTGCTCCAGAAGCGGATCGCATCGGCTACCGCTTCAAGGGCGGCAAATCACTCGAATTCGTGCCGCGTGAGCCGCCGTTCGGCGCCGGCTCGGATCCCTCCAACATCACCGATGCCTGCTATCCCTATGGCTCGATCCAGGTGCCCGGGGGCACCGAGCCGATCGTGCTGCATCGTGACGCAGTCTCGGGCGGCGGTTATTTCATGGTCGGCACCGTCATCGCGGCAGACATGGATTTGATCGGCCAGCTCCAGCCCAACACGCCGGTCAAGTTCGTCAAGGTCGGCATGGATCAGGCGCTTGCAGCTCGCAAGAACCGGGCGGAGTTGCTGGGCAAGCTCCGGGCAGCCCTGGCGTAGTCGCCGGAGGCCGCATGATCTGACAGCGCCCCGGCCGGCACCGGTCGGGGCGAACAGATGTGTTTGCTTCCACATTCGCGGCTGGTGGCCGTCCTGGCAAACTCCCCTTCGGCATGAGAGTTGCAGCGGACGCGCTTGGGCTGAGAAACACCAGACATGAGCTATGCAAACATCGGAACAACCGCGATGTCCGTTTCTCTGAAACAGATCCGCTATTTCGTCGCCGCTGCCGAGACTGGACGCATCAGCCAGGCGGCCATGGACCTCAACGTCTCGCAATCGGCCGTGACCGCGGCAATCCAGCAGCTTGAAGCAATCGTTTGCGCGCGCCTTCTG